>NZ_JBFSRZ010000070.1:0-18575 GCF_041466065.1 Vibrio sp. 10N.239.312.C11 | reverse complement strand
CCGATGACCTCAACCTTGGCAAGGTTGCGCTCTACCAACTGAGCTAGTATCGCAAACTGAAAACGTCTTTCGCCGTTCAGGGCTGCGAATTATAAGAGCATTTTTTTGTGATGCAAGTCCTTAATGCAAAAATCAGCAAGTTTTTACTCAACTGCTGTAAAAGCACACATATTTGCAAAAAAAATAGCTCTTATGTCCCTGAAAAGTTAGATAAACGTGAACATTTGATCTGATTAGATGTTAATAATTGTTTTTCGATAGTACTGCAGCTCAGCAATAGACTCTCGAATATCGTCTAATGCAAGGTGGCTTCCCGACTTAGAAAAACCATCTAACACTTCAGGCTTCCAACGGCGAGTCAGCTCTTTCAGGGTGCTAACATCAACATAGCGGTAGTGGAAGTACTCTTCCAGCTCTGGCATGTGCTTGTATAAGAATCGGCGATCTTGACCAATGCTGTTGCCACAAATTGGTGACTTACCTTTTGGTACCCATTTTTCCAGAAATTCAATCGTTTGTTGAATGGCATCTTGTTCTGAAACTGTACTGTCTTGAATTCGTTTCACTAGGCCACTGCCGGTGTGAGTCGTTGTGCACCACTCGTCCATCTTGTCCAATTCACTCTGAGGTTGGTGAATAGCCAAAACAGGTCCTTCAGCCAGGATATTAAGCTCACTATCAGTAACGATAGTAGCAATTTCAATGATTTTATGAGTTTCAGGATCAAGTCCTGTCATCTCGAGATCAACCCAAATAAGGTTCTGATCGCTAAAGGACATAAGGCGTCGCCTATTTGTTTATGTATAAAAGAGGTACTATACCCAAATAACTATACTCAAACTAGCTTTAGAGCCATCGAAATCATATGGCAGTAGCAACATCCTGTTTGAGTTCCCAATCATCAAGTTAGATGTGTTAAGTGAAAAATTGTGGCTAAAAAAAAGAAGTTAACCAAAGGTCAGGTACGTCGCGTACGTAGCAACCAGAACAAGCGACTCAAGAAAGAAGATTCTATCCAATGGGACGAGAACATGCTTGGCGGAACAAAAAGCGGACTCGTGATTACGCGCTTTGGTCAACATGCCGATATCGAAGATCTTGAAACCAACGAAGTTCACCGTTGTAACTTACGCCGTAGTATTGAGACTTTAGTTTCTGGTGACCGAGTAACTTGGCGCGCAGGGCTTGAGTCAATGGCTGGCATCTCAGGTGTTGTCGAAGCCGTTGAGCCAAGAACATCAATGCTAACTCGCCCTGACTACTATGACGGCCTCAAACCGGTTGCCGCAAACGTAGACCAAATGGTTATCGTTTCAGCTGTACTACCAGAGCTATCACTTAATATCATCGACCGCTACTTGATCGCCTCTGAAACGGTGAATATCGCCCCTTTAGTTGTACTCAATAAAGTTGACTTGCTGACAGAACAACAAATTAGCGAATACCGCGAAACACTGAAGATATACGAGAAAATCGGCTATAAAGTCATGTTCGTGAGTAAAGAGTCGGGGTACGGCATCAAAGAGTTGGAAGCTGAACTGAAAGATCGTATCAACATTTTCGTTGGTCAATCTGGTGTAGGTAAATCCAGCGTAGTGAATGCACTGATGCCAACATTGGACATTGAAGAAGGCGCAGTTTCTGAAAACTCAGGACTGGGTCAACACACCACCACAGCAGCGCGTTTGTATCACTTCCCTTCTGGTGGTGATCTTATCGATTCCCCTGGGGTACGTGAATTCGGCCTATGGCATTTAGAACCCGATGAAGTCACAGATGCTTTCATTGAATTCAAGCCATACCTAGGTGGCTGTAAGTTCCGCGATTGTAAACACAATGACGACCCAGGATGTCTTCTGCGTGAAGCCGTTGAAGACGGAAAAATTAGCCGCTTACGTTTTGCTAGCTACCACCGCATTATTGAAACAATGGCTGACAACAAAGATAACCGTCAGTACTCACGAAGCAAGAAAGCCGATCTCTAATCGCGTTTTTGTGAACAAATGTGTGCATTTACTGACAATTGGCGCGAACTTAAGTAACATCTCGCGCCCTAAACCGTCATCGACAGATTTAATTGAAAAACAATTAGCATCGGAAAATTAATACAATGGATAAGATTAAAGTTGGATTGCAGTACTGGATCCCACAACATGGCCTGACTCGTTTAGTTGGTAAACTGGCGTCTGCTAAAGCGGGTGGTTTAACGACAGCGATCATTAACTGGTTCATCAAGCAATACAAAGTGAACATGGATGAAGCTCTGCATAGCGATCCAAAACACTTTAAGACATTCAATGAATTCTTCGTACGTGAATTGAAAGAAGGCATGCGCCCTATCGCAGAAGGTGAGTCTGTTATTGTTCACCCTGCTGATGCACGTGTAAGTCAGTTTGGCCCAATTACTGATGGTCAACTGATTCAAGCTAAAAACCATAACTACTCAGCACGTGAGTTGCTTGGTGGTGATGCAGACCTAGCCGATGAGTTTAAAGACGGTGAATTCGCAACGCTTTACTTGTCGCCAAGTGATTATCACCGTGTGCACATGCCATGCGACGGCACACTGCGTCAGATGATCTACGTTCCCGGTGATCTTTTCTCAGTAAACCCGCTAACGGCAGAGAACGTTCCAAACCTATTCGCACGTAACGAACGTGTGGTTTGTATCTTTGATACTGAGTTTGGCCCAATGGCACAAGTGCTGGTTGGTGCAACTATCGTAGGTAGCATCGAGCAAGTATGGGCTGGCACCATCACGCCACCTCGCGGTAACTCGGTTTACAAGTGGGATTACCCAGCACAAGGTGATAAATCTATTATCTTGAAGAAAGGCGAAGAGATGGGTCGCTTCAAGCTTGGTTCAACGGTTATCAACCTGTTTGCTAAAGATGCAATCAAGTTTGACGACACTATGCAGAATGGTGAGAAAACCGTTCTAGGCACTCCTTTCGCGCACATTGCGGGTAAAGACGTTGAGACTGAAGCTGTTGATTCAGCAGAGAACACTGACCAAGCTTAACGATCTGAGTTAACTCATTTAGTTTAAAGGCGCGTTACTTTTTCTATATCAGAGAAGAACGCGCCTTTTTCTGAACTCTACCAATTCGTTTCCTACTCAAGCTCTAACAACCCAAGCTTTCAAACCTCAATCCTCCCCCCTGCCCAGCCACCTGCTGCTTCTCACTCTTGCCTCTAATTGCCCAGATGAAATATTGACCAAAAGCAAAACAACTGTCGAAACCTTAAACAACTTTTCGATTTTACAACCCGCCTCCAAGTACCAAAAATCCAGATAACTTACTCTATTTGAAGATATTTTATTCATGGGGTCTTTGTACATGCCTAAACTCAATATTGGCGTTCTGGTCAAGCTGTTGATTTGTTTTGCGATTCCCTTAGGCGTGTTATTCATGCCAATAGATTCCATACCTATCAATGACCTCACGCTGATTCAACACCGCTTGTTGGCGATATTCTTACTAGCAGCTCTACTGTGGGTGCTTGAACCCGTTCCGGTATTCGCCACGTCAATTCTGATCATTGCGCTTGAACTGGTGATGATTTCCGACAAGGGTTTACATCTATTTAGAAACCCACCAGCAGGACACGATCTCGGTGAATTAATCAAATATACCGACATCTTCGGTGCATTTTCGTCACCAATCATCATCCTTTTCATGGGTGGCTTTGCTCTTGCGATATCCGCATCCAAATACGAACTCGACAACAATTTAGCTCGCGTGCTGCTCAAACCATTTGGCACAGAACCGCGCTTTATTATGCTGGGTTTAATGCTTATCACCGCCGTGTTCTCAATGTTCATGTCAAATACCGCAACAACGGTAATGATGCTCGCATTGCTAGGTCCTATCGTAGCCTCTGCACCAAAAGGCGACATGGGGATTAAAGCGCTCGTGTTGTGTATTCCAATCGCCGCCAATACCGGTGGCATCGCAACACCCATAGGTACACCACCCAATGCGATCGCACTGCAATACCTAACTGGCGAAAACAGTATCGACTTCCTTAGTTGGATGATGATGGGCTTACCCTTTGTGATCATCCAACTGACCATCGCTTGGTTCCTCCTACAAAAACTCTTCCCTTCTAAAGAAAGAAATATGGTCCTCAAGCTTGATGGACAATTTAAAAAGAGCTGGCGAGCGATCGTGGTTTACATCACCTTCGCTGCGACAATCTTATTGTGGATGACCACCAAACTGCATGGCATGAACACTTATGTGGTCTCTATCATTCCACTGGCTGTTTTTACTCTCACTGGCATCATGGGCAAAGAAGAACTCAAGCTGATTAACTGGGATGTGTTGTGGCTGGTTGCGGGTGGTATAGCGATTGGGATTGGCTTGGATAAAACAGGCTTAGCCGCTGCACTCGCACACGCGATTGATTATGAATCGCTCTCGCCGACTGCAGTGGTACTAACGCTGTCTATCGTGTGTTGGCTAATGGCTAATTTCATGTCGAACACAGCTACCGCAAACTTGCTGATGCCGATAGCAGCTGCGATTGGCGCTTCTATGGAAAGCCTAGTAGCAATTGGAGGCTTACAAGGCTTGCTGGTTGTGGTCGCCTTCTCGGCATCGCTCGGGATGATTCTTCCAGTATCGACGCCACCAAACTCGCTGGCTTACTCAACTGGGCTTATCGAAAGCAAAGATATGGCGAAGATGGGTATCATCTTAGGGATTGTCGGCTTACTGATGGTCTACCTCGCGCTGTTTATTATCACTTAGCACGTCAATGCCTCCCTTCCGTCCAGCTAGTAATCGTGACCTCGCTAGCTGGCGGGCCACCAGATTTTAACCAATAAGATAAATCCTGATAACAATTAACACCTTAGCAGCAACCAATTGTGATTCCACTTCACTGTTTATTAAAAATAATCATATATATATTTAAATTATGATTTTCAACACGTTTCGAACTTTAAATATAACGACACTAGACACCTAGCAGAGACACATCCGTTCGCAATCCAACGCGTCGCTGTCATTAGCCTTTTATCCAAGAAGGAGGGATAAACCTTGAGACATACTATTAAGTTCAAAATTCAGATCGCTATCGCGGTTATTATTGCCGTCGTAAGTGGCGCTCAAGCTTGGATATCTGTTAATCAGCTTACTCAAGAAACTGAAGTCGCGATCAACCAACAGGTGAAAAACGTGAGTGTTGGTACGACGAACTACATTGCCGATTGGTTATCAATCCGCAGTGATATGATGCTTGCCAATGAATCGACCATTTCAAGCAATAGCAACTCTGATCGCGAGTTATTGATCACCAAGCAAGCCGGGCAATTCTTGTCTGTTTATGCAGGATTCAGTGATGGCAGTATAGCTTATGGCGACAAGGCTGAGGATTGGCCAGCAGACTACGACCCACGATCCCGCCCTTGGTATAAAGATGCAAACGCGACATCTGAACTCATCATTACCGAACCTTATCAAGATTTTGACGGCAGCATTGTCATCAGTTTCGCTAAAGCATTTAATGGTGAAAGACAGGGTGTTATCGCGGCAGACTTAACCGTAACCAGCATTATTGATACCGTACTCAATGTAAAACTCGATAATGACGGTTTTGCTTTTTTAGTCGACGGTAATAACAACATCGTCGCCTACAGTGATGAAGAGTTGAGTCAGAAACCACTGACGAATTTGAACCCTGAGCTAACGGTCGACAAAGTATCACAACTGCTCCAAAACCAAATGATCACGACGTTAACTTGGCCTGGTCAAGGCGATAAAATGGTCTACATCGCTAACGTTCCGAATACCGATTGGTCATTGGGTATTGTGATCGATAAAGAAATGGCATTTTCTGCGGTATCCGATGCCATTCAATTTATCACGCTTACCTCTTTGATTTTATACATCGTCATTTCGATTGCGAGCACAATGGTGATTAACCGCTTGCTGCACCCACTGCAAACATTGTCTGAAGCACTGACTCAGCTTGCTCAAGGCAGAGGCGACCTGACTCAGCGTATTGATATCAAGCGCATGGATGAAATTGGCAAACTTGCCGAGCTCGTAAACCAGTTCTTGAGCCAGATGCAAAGCATGCTTAAGGGCGTAATAGAGCACAGTCACGACTTAAACAACCATGCGGAAAAAGCCAATCAACTGGCTACGCAATCTTCGATTCGAGTCGAGAACCAACAAAACGACATCAACCAAATTGCGACTGCGATTCATGAAATGTCCGCCACCGCAGCTGAAGTGGCCAGCCATGCCGAATTAACCGCCTCCGCATCTCAAGCATCCGCTACCGCTTGTAACGAAGGCCAAGAGGTTATCCAACAAAACCGCGATGCGATTACAGGCCTTGCGACTCAGGTTGAAGATGCAGCCAATGTTATTCGTGAATTAGAGAGTAATGCTCAAAGCATCAACCAGATCCTATCCACCATTCAAGGCATTGCCGAACAGACCAACCTGTTGGCATTGAATGCCGCGATTGAAGCCGCTCGTGCGGGTGAACAAGGTCGTGGGTTTGCAGTTGTCGCCGATGAAGTGCGAGTGCTCAGCCAAAGAACGCATGGCTCGACGGAAGAGATCCGCGTGATGATTGATACACTGCAGAAAAATACCGAACATGCCGTTGAAAGCATGACCACCAGCACTCAGTTAGCAGAGAACAGTGTTGGCTTCGCAGAACAAGCTCATGGCAGCCTGACTAAAATCACTCAGGCAATCACTGAAATCAACGATATGGCGCTGCAAATAGCGAGTGCTGCGGAAGAGCAACGCGCGGTCAGCGAAGACATCAGCCGTAATACGCAAGGAATCAAGGATGCCTCTGATGACCTTGCACAGCAAGCTGAAAGCAGTCGCAATAGCTCAAATGAAATGAGTAGCGCTGCCGAGTCGATGCGCCAGGACGTGGAGCGCTTTAAGGTATAGTGCGACTCAAGCAAAGTAAGTGAACCACACCACCGAGCGACAGCTGACATAAACTAATAACTGAAACAAAGTAGTTCTTTCATAAGAATCACTTTGTTCTCAGTTCGGTTTGATGCATATTGATGAGCTAATTTATCCCAGACACAAGGATGTTATTCAGATGGGATTTGAATGGTTAGCTCTAGCTGCCGCTTTTCTTTGGGCTATTGCGAGCCTAATGTCAGTAAAGCCTGCCCAACACTTAGGTTCTTTCGCCTATAGCCGTTGGAGAATGGGTTGTACCGCGATCATCTTATCGAGCATGGCTTGGTTTACCGGAGGTTGGTCAACTGTCGAAGCCAATCTAATCACGCCGATGATGCTATCTGGCCTGATTGGTATATTCATTGGTGATACCGCCCTATTTGCCTGTTTGAACCGAATGGGACCGCGCCAAGCGGGTTTACTGTTCTCTTGTCACGCCGTGTTCTCGGCGATTCTTGGTTACTTCCTGTTTAGTGAAAGTATGACCTCTATTGAGCTGATTGGCTCGGCTTTGGTGTTTAGTGGTGTATTAACTGCGATATTCTTTGGTCGTCGAGGACAAGCCAACAACCAGCTTGAAACCATCAAGGGCACCGTGTGGATTGGTGTCGCACTGGGAATCACCGCAGCGATCTGCCAAGCATTGGGCGGCATCATTGCCAAACCCGTGATGCAAACCAGTATCGACCCTGTTGCCGCTTCTGCCATTCGAATGATCACCGCTTTTGTTGCTCACTCCGCATTTCGTTTAACAGGCGCCAAACTTTCACGCGCACTTAACCCAATGAATAAGCAGATATTCGCGATTACCGCGGTTAATGGTTTTCTAGCGATGGCAGTAGGAATGACGTTGATTTTGTATGCGTTGCAGGAAGGTAATGTCGGTATGGTCGCTCTGTTATCTTCAACTACACCCATCATGTTGTTACCGATACTTTGGCTTTACACCAAGCAGAGACCAAATGCCTACGCTTGGATCGGTGCCATTGTTGCCGTAGTGGGTACTGGGATTCTGGTCAGCTAGCCAAACCGTCAGTAAGACTAGCTGAATAGAGAGCTAAGAACGTGGGAAAGGAAAAGCCGTCACATCATCGATATGGTCATAACCTAACGCCAGCATGATCAGACGGTCGATACCCAAAGCAACACCCGCACAGTCTGGTAAGCCTGCTTTTAATGCCTCAATCAAGTGATGATCAATCGGTTGAGGTGATAAGCCCATCTCAATACGTTTGGCATTATCATCTTCAAAGCGCTTAAGTTGTTCTTGCGGTTTATCTAACTCGTGGAAGCCGTTTGCTAACTCAATTCCTTTGAAATACACCTCAAAGCGATCGGCGACTCGTGAATCGTTTGGATTGATCTTAGCTAACGCTGCTTGCGATGCTGGGAAGTCATACACAAACGCAGGCACCTGCTGGCCTATTTTCGCCTCGACCCCAATACTGAAAAGAAGCTGCAATAACGTATCGCGATCTTGCTCGGGGTCAGCTATGTCGCTGAGCCCTAGTTTCGCAGCTGCTTGCTTTAGCGTATCCATCGAATCTTCCAGCGGACAAACACCTAACACATCAATAAAGGCTTGTTGGTAAGTCATTCGCTCTGCTATGCCTGATTTAAGTACCTGCTGTAACAGCAGATCCATCTCATCCATCAGGTCATGATGATCAAAACCAACGCGATACCACTCCAACATAGTGAACTCAGGGTTGTGATAACGGCCATTTTCTTCATTGCGAAAAGATTTACAAATTTGGTAAATACAACCGCTTCCGGCAGCCAACAAGCGTTTCATATGAAACTCTGGGCTAGTCATAAAGAATAGTGGCTGGCCGTGCGCATAACCTGGCCCTACGAATTCAGTTTTAAAGGTATGTAAATGCACGTCCGTCACCGTGGCGTGGCTCATCGCAGGCGTATCCACTTCCATCACGTTTCGCTCAACAAAGAACTGACGAATTTGATTAAGGATATCAGCACGTTGCTTTAACTGCTTAATGGTTGCGGCCGGTTGCCATGTAGAGTGCATTATTGAGTTCCATATTGCTGAATTTTAGACGACGAAAATTACCACCTTTCATCGCTTTTGTAAGCTTCTATCTTTCTATTCTTGAAAGCGAAATGTTGTTTTAATGAAGCCAGAAAATTACGTTCTACAATACAATTATCAATACAGATTTTACATCCACATTGATAACAAAAATCATACTCAACAAGCCGTTAACACCCGTCCTGTGGGTTAATCGTTATCAACAATTCATTGCCGTGATTGCAGTCACATAACCTATAATTTCTATGCCTCCATATGCATTACCGACCTAAAAACCCAAATGCATCAATTTTTGAAATGCCTTCCTCTCTTACACTAAACCTACCACTTAAGGCTTAGGGGTGCTAAATGGTTCCTACGATTTAGAACCTCCTAAATAAGCTTTCTATAATAACAAGCGGAATACTCCGCATCACACTGGAGAATAACTGTGAAGACAATTACCACAGATATCGCAGTCATCGGCGCAGGCGGCGCTGGTCTTCGTACAGCTATCGCTGCGGCTGAAGCTAATCCTGAATTGGAAGTAGCACTGATTTCTAAAGTTTACCCAATGCGTTCGCACACGGTAGCAGCAGAAGGCGGTTCAGCAGCAGTAATTAAAGACGAAGATAGCCTAGATAACCACTTCAACGATACTGTTGGCGGTGGCGACTGGCTATGTGAACAGGATGTTGTTGAATACTTTGTTGAAAACTCGACTCGCGAAATGATCCAAATGGAACAATGGGGCTGCCCATGGAGTCGTAAAGAAAACGGTGAAGTAAACGTACGCCGATTCGGCGGTATGAAAGTAGAGAGAACGTGGTTCGCAGCGGATAAAACCGGCTTCCACATGCTTCATACTCTGTTCCAGACTTCGATGAAGTACGACACAATCAAACGATTTGATGAGTACTTTGTGGTGGATTTGATCGTTGAAGATGGCGAAGTACAAGGCCTAATCGCGATTCATATGTCTGAAGGTGAGCTTGTTACTATTAAAGCGAAATCTGTTGTATTAGCAACCGGTGGCGCAGGTCGTGTTTACCACTGCAATACTAACGGCGGCATCGTGACTGGCGACGGTATGGCAATGGCTTATCGCCACGGTGTGCCACTGCGTGATATGGAGTTCGTTCAATACCACCCAACAGGCCTACCGGGCACTGGCATCTTGATGACCGAAGGTTGTCGTGGTGAAGGCGGTATCATCGTCAACAAGAACGGCTACCGTTACCTACAAGATTACGGCATGGGCCCTGAAACTCCAGTGGGCGAGCCGAAAAACAAATACATGGAACTGGGTCCTCGTGACAAAGTTTCTCAAGCATTCTGGCACGAGCAGCAGAAAGGCAACACCATCAAGCACCCGCTTGGTGATGTCGTACACCTTGACCTTCGCCACCTTGGTGAAGAGTACCTGCAAGAGCGTCTTCCGTTTATCTGTGAGCTTGCAAAAGCGTACGTAAACGTAGACCCAGCAAAAGAGCCAATCCCAATTCGCCCAACCGTTCACTACACCATGGGTGGTATTGAAACCAACGGTACCTGTGAAACTCGCATTAAAGGGCTATTCGCTGTTGGTGAGTGTGCTTCAGTTGGCCTACATGGCGCAAACCGCCTAGGGTCTAACTCTCTTGCTGAATTCGTAGTATTCGGCCGCGTAGCCGGTGAACAAGCCGTGAAACGTGCCGCTGAATTCAAAGGCTGGAACGAAGAGTCTATTGCTAAGCAAGTGAAAGCGGTTGAAGATCGCATCGCTGGCATCTTGGCTCAAGAAGGCGATGAGAACTGGGCTGATATCCGTACTGAAATGGGTCACACCATGGAAGCGGGTTGTGGTATCTACCGTCAAGAAGACTTGATGCAAGAAACCATCGACAAAATCACTGAACTGAAAGCTCGCTACAAGAAGATCAGCATTAAAGACAAAGGCAAAGTGTTCAACACTGACCTACTTTACGCTATCGAAGTGGGTTACGGCCTTGAAGTTGCCGAAGCGATGGTTCACTCAGCGATCCTTCGTAAAGAGTCTCGCGGAGCACACCAACGTCTAGACGACAACTGCACAGAACGTGATGACGTGAACTTCCTTAAACATTCTCTATCTTTCTACAACGAAGATGCAGCACCAACTATCGACTACAGCGGCGTTAAGATTACTAAATCTCAACCTAAAGCTCGTCTATACGGTGAAGCAGCCGAGAAAGCCGCTGCTGCTGAAAAAGCGGCAGAAGAGAATGCGAAGAAGAGCGAAGAGGAGCAAGCATAATGTCAGCGAATCGAATCCAAAAAATTGAAATTCTGCGTTATGACCCTGAGCACGATGCAGAACCTCACTTTCAAACCTTTGAAGTTCCATTTGATGAAACCATGTCGGTACTTGATGCGATTGGTTACATCAAAGATAACCTAGATAAAGACCTGTCTTACCGTTGGTCTTGTCGTATGGCGATTTGTGGTTCTTGCGGCATCATGGTTGATGGCGTGCCAAAACTGGCATGTAAGAGCTTCTTACGTGACTACCCGAACGGCTTCAAGATCGAGCCTTTAGCTAACTTCCCAATCGAGAAAGATTTGATTGTCGACATGACGCCGTTTATCGAGCGCCTGGAAGCAATCAAACCTTACATCATTGGTAACGACCGTAAGCCAGAAGACGGCACTAACATCCAAACTCCAGAGCAAATGGCGAAGTACAAACAGTTCGCTGGCTGCATCAACTGTGGTTTGTGTTACGCAGCGTGTCCTCAGTTTGGTCTAAATCCTGAGTTCATCGGCCCTGCGGCACTTGCTCTTGCTCACCGCTACAACCTAGATAGCCGTGACAATGGTAAAGCTGAGCGCATGAAGCTTATCAATGGCGACAACGGTGCTTGGGGCTGTACGTTTGTAGGTTACTGTTCTGACGTTTGTCCGAAGAAAGTAGATCCAGCAGCGGCAGTTAACCAAGGCAAAGTTGAGTCTTCAATGGACTTCGTTATCTCGATGTTCAAGCCTGATGGATCGCAAGTAAAAACAGCAGAGGAGGCATAATATGAGCAATCGTAAGCCTTATGTTCGTGAGATGAAGAGAACATGGTGGAGCAACCATCCGTTCTACCGCTTCTACATGCTACGTGAAGCGACTGTACTGCCTTTGATTCTATTCACTCTGTTCCTAACCTTCGGTTTGGGTTCGCTAGTGAAAGGCCCTGAAGCGTGGGAAGGTTGGTTGAGCTTTATGGCTAACCCTATCGTTGTTGGTATCAACATCGTGGCACTGCTTGGCAGCTTACTGCACGCTCAGACCTTCTTCAGCATGATGCCTCAAGTAATGCCAATCCGTCTTAAAGGCAAATTGGTAGATAAAAGAATCATCGTACTGACCCAGTGGGCAGCGGTGGCATTTATTTCTTTAATCGTTCTGATGGTGGTGTAAGGAGCTTCGTTATGAACACAAATTACAATGTTAACCACAATCCGAAACGCTCTGATGAACCAATCTGGTGGGGCCTATTCGGCGCTGGCGGTACTTGGTTCGCGATGATTACACCAATCACGATTCTAGTGCTGGGTATCTTGGTGCCAATGGGCATAATCGATGCGGATGCAATGAGCTACGAGCGTGTCTCTGAGTTTGCCACCAGCATTATCGGTGCGCTATTCATCATCGGTACGCTAGCACTGCCAATGTGGCACGCAATGCACCGTCTTCACCACGGCATGCACGACCTTAAGTTCCACGTTGGCGTTGCAGGTAAAGTGGGTTGCTACTTCGTTGCAGGCCTAATAAGCGCGCTATCTGTTATCTTCATCTTTATGATTTAAGAGCAGATACGGGATTCGAGTAAACGAGTATCGAAGAGCTTAAGAGCAAAAAATAGAAAGCAGAGCTAGGTTATCTAGCTCTGCTTTTTTATTGTTTGCGAATATCACACATCTAGCTCACTCACTCTTGCTCTTCCTGCTTTTCGTATCTCGCATCTCGTTTACGCGCATCTGCCTTTTCTCAAACGCCAGATACAAAAAAGGCCGCTCATAAGCGACCTTTTCTATTTCACTGAGCCATCCTAAACAAGATGGGCACAATCAAATTATTTTACACGACCAACGTATTCGCCAGTACGAGTATCAACTTTAACAACTTCACCGATAGCGATGAATAGAGGAACACGAACTACCGCGCCTGTTGCTAGAGTTGCAGGTTTACCACCCGTACCCTGTGTATCGCCTTTAAGGCCAGGATCAGTTTCAGTTACTTCGATCTCAACAAAGTTTGGCGGAGTAACAGTGATAGGGTTATCATTCCACAACGTTAGAGTACAAACGTCATTTTCAACTAACCATTTTGCTGAATCAGCGACTGCTTTTACGTCTGCTGCGATTTGCTCAAATGTTTCGTTGTTCATGAAGTGGTAGAATTCGCCATCGTTGTATAGGTAGCCTAGTTCAACGTCAACAACATCTGCAAGCTCGAAGCTTTCGCCTGACTTGAATGTTTTCTCTAACACTTTGCCTGACAGCAGTTTACGAAGTTTTACACGGTTAAACGCTTGGCCTTTACCTGGCTTAACGTATTCATTGTCGATAATTGCGCAAGGCTCGTTATCTAACATGAATTTTAAACCGCCTTTGAATTCATTGGTGCTTACTGACGCCATGATTTTCTCTTCCACATCTTTGAGTTAATTTCAATGCCGCATATCATAACCCGAAAAGTCGAATCTGTTGAGCAAAACTGGCTCAAACAACTATCGAATGCGATCTCTGACCCGACAAAACTGCTTGAAGCATTGGAAATAGACCCAACACCGTGGCAAAAAGGATTCGCAGCACGTGAGCTGTTTTCACTTCGAGTTCCTCTTAGCTTTGTTGAGCGAATGGAAAAAGGCAATCCACACGACCCTTTGCTAAGACAAGTTTTACCGCTAAGTGAAGAGTTTGATGTGCACCAAGGCTATTCTGCTGATCCACTGGAAGAACAAGACAACGCGATTCCGGGACTACTACACAAATACAAAAGCCGCGCGCTAATGATCGTGAAAGGTGGCTGCGCGATTAACTGCCGTTACTGCTTTCGCCGTCATTTCCCTTATCAAGATAACAAAGGATCTAAGTCTGTTTGGCAAACTAGCCTCGATTATGTGGCTCAACATCCGGAGATCAACGAGGTGATCTTATCTGGGGGCGACCCTCTGATGGCAAAGGACAGCGAACTAGATTGGCTGATCAATGCCATCGAACAAATTCCACATGTGAAAACCGTTCGAATTCACAGCCGATTACCTATCGTGATTCCGGCGCGAGTGACTGACGAACTATGCCAATTGTTAGCTCAAACTCGCCTCAACGTAGTGATGGTCAGCCATATCAACCACGCCAATGAAATCAACTTAGAGCTCAAGCAAGCCTTCCATAAGCTGAAGCAAAGTGGGGTAACTCTGCTCAACCAAGGCGTGATGCTAAAAGGCGTAAATAACAGCGCTAATTCATTGAAAAAATTAAGTGAAAAGCTATTCGACGCCGGTATTTTACCTTACTACATGCATGTACTTGATAAAGTTCAGGGCGCTGCTCATTTCTATATCTCCGATGAAGAAGCGAAACATCACTTTAAGGGATTAATCTCTGAGGTTTCTGGCTATCTAGTACCTAAGTTAACCCGTGAAATTGGCGGACGCAGCAGCAAGACGCCACTCGATCTGCATATTGAATAGCGAGCGAGCTTCAAAAAGCGACTAAGCTTATCTGTAACGACAACACGTTGCTAAATGCACCTTCACGACAAAAATTTTTTGTTCGATCGTCCGGTCTATTATTAGCATACTCGGCTCTATTCTAAATTCTTAGGAGGGGTGATATGTCACAATTTATAGAACAAGCTCTCAACCTTGCCCCCTTTAGCTGGGCAGGCCTCGCAGCATGCATGTTGTGTGGTTCTCTAATCGGAATCGAAAGGCAAACACGCGGTAAACCCGTCGGAATACGGACATCGATCCTTATCATTAGCGGTACTTACTTCTTCCTCACCATGGCGATTAGCCTATCCCCCAACACACTCGATCAAGCTCGTGTACTTGGTCAGATAATTACGGGGGTTGGATTCCTTGGTGCTGGGGTAATGATGACATTAGATGGAAAGATTCATGGTGTCACGTCAGCGGCGATTATCTGGGTACTCGCTGCATTAGGTATGATGATCGCACTTGGCCACCTTTCGCAGTCGGTTATTATCACGCTAATGGCGCTAGTGATTCTGCTTGGGGTAGACAAGGTAGAAAACAGCTTCCAGAGCTTACGCCGTGGTGTTCATCAGAAGTGGATGAGAAAAGTCCGCGTGAAGAAGTAACACCTCGTCGGCAGACATTTGGCCTTAGCTGCATTTTATCCTTAGCTACTGTTTCATCTTAAGGGTCTTTTTCCTTAGATAAAAAAGAGCCTAGCAAACGACTAGGCTCTAAACTGCAGTTCACAGATTAATGTACGTGAATAGACACTTGATTCTTGCCTGCGGCCTTCGCCTTATAAAGCTGCTCATCTGATGAACGAATACTCTGGTTTTCCCACAAGTGTCCAATGCTGTCGAACTTGTACAGAGAGTAAAGCGTCGCTCCCCCTGAGACTGATATATTAATCTTGTCACCGGTCGCGCATCGATAACTTTGTAAACTAATGTCATTTTGAATTCGTTCAAAGATCGATGAAAGTAATTCGGATGATTCGCCCGTAATCGCGACAACAAACTCTTCACCACCAAACCTCGCCACGATATCTTTCTGCCTAACGCTGTTGAGCATTAACTGAGCAACATGGCAAATCACCTCATCTCCTACCTTATGACCATACTGATCATTCACCACTTTGAAATCATCGATATCAAATACGCCAACACCAATAATTGGCTCCTCATTTTGGTTCAGCAACCGAGCTTCAAAACCACGCCGATTATATAAACCAGTCAATGGGTCGAGCATCGCTAAATTCTTCAATCGCTTGTGCTCTTGCTTGGTATAAAACCGCCACAACCATAGTGCTGAGATAAAGTACAAAGCTAACAAAATCAGTAATTGAACCCGCTCCAGTTCCAGCAAATGTAAGAAGTGCTCACTCTTTCCTTCTTCAATAGTCAGGTATAACTCAGTATTGACTCCATCGACATACAAAGGCCGTGAATAGGTAAAGTCCAACAGTCCATATTTGTTTACTCCTCTTGCGCTCGTCACCTTGTATCCATGAACGGGATTCGAGACGAGATTAGAGACGTAACCATCAACACCGAGTACTCCTTTAAACTCACCATCAACATAGATACCTTTGGTTAAGGTCACTACCTTCTTCCCTGTTAGGTAGTCATCGTATTGGCCGGTATACACCACTTGATCTTGCCCCTGAGCTAAGCCAAAACGAATCGTATTCACCCAATAAGGGCGACTATTGACGACTGAATCAAAGGTGTCACCTTTAATGTAACGGGCGAAATCGGAAGGCGACGATATAATAAATTTATCTTTGGAGATAAAGTAAATCGCAGAGATGGTATCAATGGTATTCGCAAAGTAAGCCATGGTGGGTGCGATAAACATGCGCCTACCTGCTTCTAAATGAAGCTCCGACTTTAGATCGCACATCTCACTTGGGCCAGAGAACATAAAATCAAATCGAGGGGCAGCTTGCTCTTCACTAATGAAGTAACACGTATCACCTTCGACCTTTTGCTCATGTGAGAATACGTAGGTATCCCCATGCAGCGGATAAAGTGCGGTAATATTATATTCAAGCGCATTAATAATCTGTGTAAGCTCCGCAAAAGAGCGTGTCACGCCTTGGTTTTCAATTCCATACTGCTTTTCTGACTCTTCCGCTGAATCAACAAGTAACAAGCTAAAAACCACTAAAAAGCTGGCGGTCAGACTTAAGAAAGCCTTTTTAAAATCGACGGTATGGGGATTAATCAAAGCATATAAGTCATCGTTGAAAATTTAGCGCACATTGTACCCACAAGTGAGAACATCGCAACAAGAGTATAAAACGACATGCTTACAGTAACGTTTAAAGAGTGAGATAGCAGATGTAAAATAACGCCTAAACATAGAAGTAAAGGCGTTGATAGGTTCAATCATGGATAGCTTTAAGCCTTGGTAAGAACGTCGCTCACCAATATTGAAACCAGCGCGGCTACCGTCTTACTTAGCGAAATTCACAATTGGGAAGCACGGGAAAAAACCATTGTCAGCACAGTTGATCAGGCCAATCTGTACACCTTCAATTTTATTGGTTTTGTTAAAGATACCAACCTGAACCGTCGATACTTCTGAAAGGTTCGCAGCACCAACATCCACCATAGTGTTCCCTTCAGAATAGTTTACGAAACTCACGTTCGCGCCTTTTACATCATTAGTAATGTTAACTGCACCTAGGTTAACACCTGTTGTTTTACCTGTGTTCCAGTTAAAGAAACCTAGTGAAGCACCTGTCATTTCTTGGTTTACTTTTGATGCACCAAAAATACCAAGGTTCACACCTGTCGTGGTTTGTGTCTCAGACATACCAACAACCGCAAGGTCGACACCTTTGAGGTCATTGACTTGTCCGTGAAGCAGAGCCAGACGTACACCACCAACCGCATCTGAATCCGGAGCGTTGAAACCATTGATCGTTGAGAACATGACAGGCGAAGAAGCAAATGCTGCAGGTGCCATTACCGCTGCAGATACAGCAAGTACTGAAAGTAATTTTTTCATTGGGGAGTCTCCACTGACTTATTGTTGACTTGATTAATCTATATTAAATCAAGTATTTATTGTCCTTCATTCAACAGCTATCCATGTTAAATCAATGTCATAACTGTACCATTGAATATAAGACCCTAAATCATAAAGAGCAATATTGAGCAGAGGATATCATGAGAGGCAAGAGTAAACATCGGCAGTCAGGTTTCTATAACTAGACGATAAAGATTCCCTATCACGCTCGTGCCTCGCTGTCGGGAGTGACGATTTCAAAGCATAAAAAAACGGAGACCGAAGTCTCCGTTTTCAATTTCACTATGAATAGCGAGGGATGATTACATCATGCCGCCCTTTTGATTGTAACTAACTGATATTAATATACATAATAGATAGACAACCAAAAGAAACCCCGCATTATACCCTAGATGGCAATATTACTAGCTTAACTAGGACTCGCTTAAGACTAAATATACGATTAAAGAATGAAGCTGACTTCATGTTAAGTATGTTTCTATTTTAACATAGATTTTCTGACCGACATCAATAGATAATAATTATCACTCTCACTTAAGCCAATCAAAACAATTTCACACCTATATCACTCTAGGGAATATCCAATCTAATTTATTCAAAGGAGAATAAAATGGAATCCCTAGTAAATAACATTACCCCTGTATTTGTAGAAGTGACGGCTTCTGAGTCCCGTTCGTTTCAAAAAGAGCACCAATACCCTTTTGCTGAGTTTGAAGCTCTTGCCTTGTCTGTCGCATTGACCAATCCAGTAGGTGGTTACGATAAGACTTATGTACGTGTTCATTTCTCTATGTCAGCGCCGATGTAAAAATGACCCACTAACGTCGATTTAAAATTGACCCACCT
>NZ_JBFSRZ010000069.1:0-18891 GCF_041466065.1 Vibrio sp. 10N.239.312.C11 | reverse complement strand
AGCGTTTTACTCTTTGTTGAGGGAGATTTGCTTAGAATGACTAGGCTACTTCCCCTCGCCGCGATTAAAACGCTTTTATCTCGAACAAAATTTAACCTCGAAAGGTCAACACGCCCTAGTGTGAGCAGTCCTTTACTTCGTTTATTAACCAACTGTCATATTCAACTATTTTTTAATTTCGCTCTCGAAATAAATAAACTAATGACTCAGATCAACTTAATTGTGTTCATTTGGTGCTTTTTGCAAAACAAAAGTTGAAAGATTCAAAAATTATTGAATAATGGGCTTAACTAAAATTGAAGTAAACACTTCATCCAATTCGTACTGAAACAGGATCCATATCCAATGTCTAATTCGTTTGTTCTGGTTATTAACTCGGGTAGTTCATCCCTAAAATTTGCTGTTATTGATTCTGTTTCTGGTGAAGCCGTATTGAGTGGCTTAGGGGAGTGTTTTGGTCTTGAAGATGCTCGTATGAGCTGGAAGTATCAAGGTCAGAAAACTGAAATTGCCATTCAAGGTGAAGATAACCACCACAAAATTGCCATTGGCAAACTGGTTGGGTTGATGGAAGATCTAGGCTTCACTGCTGATATAGTGGCTATTGGTCACCGTATCGTTCACGGTGGCGAGAAGTTCACTCAAACGGTTCGAATTACTGAAGAAGTAACGAGTGAGATTGAGAGCCTATCTGACCTAGCTCCACTGCATAACCCTGCAGGTGCTATTGGTATCCGCGCTGCGATTGAAGCTTTCCCTTCTTTACCTCAATTTGCTGTATTTGATACGGCTTTCCACCAAACAATGCCACAACGTGCATTTACTGGTGCAATCGCAAAAGAACTATACACAGACTTCGGTGTTCGTCGTTACGGTTTCCACGGTACGAGCCACTACTTCGTTAGCCGGGAAGCTGCGAAAATGGTCAACAAGCCAGTTGAACAAGCTAGCTTCATCTCTGTTCACCTAGGTAACGGTGCATCTGTATGTGTTATCAAAGACGGTAACAGTGTTGATACGTCAATGGGCTTCACACCGCTTTCTGGCCTTATGATGGGCACACGTTGTGGTGACCTAGACCCTGGTATCATCGAGTACCTACTAAAGAAAGGTTGGTCACAAGAGCAAGTATTTAACTCTCTAAACAAGGAGTCTGGTTTCCTTGGCGTGTCTGGTCTAACGAGCGATGCTCGTGGCATTCTAGAAGCGATGGAAGAGGGCCACGAAGGCGCTAAGCTTGCTTTCGAGGTGTTTACTTACCGCGTTGCTAAATACGTTGCTTCTTACCTTGCAACGCTAGACTCTTTAGACGGCATCATCTTCACTGGTGGTATCGGTGAGAACTCTCTACCAATTCGTCGTGAGATCCTAAGCAACCTTAAGATTCTTGGTTTTGTTGAAGACGTAGCAGGCAATGAAGCCGCTCGCTTTGGTGCAGAAGGCATCATCGCTAAGTCTGAAATGTTAGACGCGGTAGCAATGGTTATTCCAACCAATGAAGAATTCGTAATTGCTCAACAGTCGGTAGAACTTCTGTAATCCAAGCAGCCGCTTAATAAAATATAGACAATGTGAAAGCGAGCCCTAGTGGCTCGCTTTTTTTATTTTCTTGTTCGGGATGAGTTGTCGTAGATCCGCTTGTTACCTGTCTTCTCTACTCGTTATCGAAGGAGAAAAAAGGCTACGAATGTAGCCTTAGAGTCATCTTGTATCGAAGCCCGCACCACTCGAGGGTGATACGCGCTATGACGATGTCGTAAGTTATGTCGTTTTGAGGGGAATGCTCGTTAGTTGAATTCCCCGTTTCTGCGAGAACGCTAAATGACGAGAATATGGCATGCCTTCTTTGCTAATCATGTTTGTCAGTCAACATAGGCTACTGAGCTTGGTTCTTTGTAGATACAATCAACTCCAGTTACATTTCCGTTGTTGTCTTGAATTATTGAACATTATTTTGAGGTGTGACCAGTTAATAGGCACACAGTACTAAAGGGTATTGATCCCATCCGTTACCTGGCTCAAACCTTTATTTATTTGCTGTCTTTCTCCCTATCGAAAAGTCTTTTTTCTGAGTATTCCCAACCGTCGAACCTCGTTTTTACCTACTTTTATACGACATTATCCAATGTCTTAAGAGGCTTGTTCTTTTATTGATTATTTTGTAAATAGCAATGTTGCATATCGTGCTGGAGGGGTAGGCGGTAAAATATATATTGCAAATATAAATGATATTTGTTCTTATTCGCATTAATTGTGATTTATAAACTAAACCGGAATTAGAATATGAACGTTAGATTGGCTTTCACCCCCCTCGCTTTGGCAATTGGAGGTGCATTAACCACAGTGGCTACCGTGTCGAATGCAATGGCTTCAGAAGAAGTAACGGTGGATGAAACCGTGCAAGTTATTGGTCATCAGTACGAAGGTTACGCGGAGCACATGCCGCAATCGGGTACCAAAACGGATGTCGAATGGCTCGATGTCCCACAAGCCGTTTCAGTGGTCACTAAAACAGAGATGGAAGACCGTGGTGCGGTCCGTTTAGTGGATGCTCTTGATGGTGTTGCTGGTGTTAATAATACTTTAGGTGAAGGTAGTCGAGACCAATTTGTAATTCGTGGCTTTGATGCACTGAATGACATGTATCGTGATGGCATGCGTGATGATGGAACTTTACAGTCGTATCGAAGCCTATCCAATATTGAGCGTGTTGAAGTGGTAAAAGGCCCTGCAGGTGCTCTGTATGGTAGGGGCTCTGCTGGCGGCATCATTAACTTAGTTACCAAACGAGCGAATGGCGACAATTTTACCAATGTAAACGGCAGTGTTGGCAGTAACAGCCAATTTGTAGGGCAGGTGGATAGCTCAATGGCGTTTTCAGATAAGGTCAATGGACGTATTAACCTGGAACACCGACAGGCTGATTCGTATGTAAACCATGTCGATTCTAATGATTTCTTTATTGCACCAACCATTCGAGTGCTGCCAGCTGAAGGGCATACCGTTGACTTAGATGTCGAATATGCACACCAAGAGCTGGTGCCATATCGTGGTGTTCCATCCAAAAATGGCAAACCTGTCGATGTCTCTGAGAGTTCTTTCTACGGTGGCACTAACGATTATCAAGAGTCCGATAGCCTGCGTGTTGGCATTAATTATGAGTGGCGCTTGAATAGCGAGTGGGTATGGACAAACCGAGCGGCATACAATCATATCGAACTTGAGCAAAAGGGCACGCGTCAAGGCACTGTGACGGGAGATAAAGTCTCTCAAACCGTGAACAATTTCGGTTATGACCCTCGAACCACAACGACGATGCAATCCGAGTTAGTGTGGGAAACCGATTCTAACCAAATGATGATTGGTGCGGATTATAACCAGATCAATATCGATTTAACGCTAGCAAGCGATAAAACCTTACCTCCGAAACACATCTATAACCCCGTCGTAGGAGCAACGCCTGATCCGGGTTTCAAGCCTTTCCGTGATAACACAACGACGACGACGGGTATTTACCTTCAAGACGTTTACACCTTGGGTGATCTATCGGTGATAGGTAACGTGCGCTATGACTCTATGGAACTTGAGCAGCAAAAAGCCGGGAAACCCCAAGAGAAGCTAGATGATAACAAAGTGAGCTATCGTGGTGGCTTGGTCTATCGTATCAACAACGATATGTCGGTATACGCAAGCTTAGCTCGTTCGTGGCAATTGCCTTACTCCGGTATTTATATCAACCCTAAACTGGCTGAATTCTTCCATACCGATCTAAAAGAAGTGGGTGCGAAAGCCTACTTACTAGATAACGCTTTGATGCTCAATGCCGCTATTTTCCAAATTGATCAAGAGCAACCACAAACCAATATTAATGGCGACGTTATCACTAAGATTGAAGCACGTCACCAAGGTATTGAACTGGAAGCTCGCGGTCAGATTACAGAGTTGTGGGATATTTCAGTTGGTTATAGCTACCTAGATGCAGAAGATAAAGATACAGGCAAAAAGCCGAATGATGTGTCTGATCATCTGTTCTCACTCTGGAGTACTTACCAATTATACGAAAACTGGCGTTTGGGCGGTGGTGTGAAATATGTAGGCGACCGCTACGCGGGTAACAATGAAGCCGTCGCATTAGGTGATTACACCACTGTTGATTTGATGGCAGCGTACACCACGGGTCGTCACAAAATTCAAGCGAACGCTTATAACGTACTTGGTGAGAAATATATTCTCGGGGCAACCAGTGGTAAGTCGGGCACGAATCAGATTGGTTACGGAGCGCCAGCTGAATTCATGCTCAGCTACGGCTATCAGTTCTAAAAGCAAGTTCTGCTCGAAGATTTAGTTTATTTCTAAAAGCTATTTCAACTGAAAAAACTATTGATTTGTTCGCTACGAGTGAGTGAACAGTTGGCCTCATTTTGAGGTCGTTTAGCCCAATGGGTCAAAGCGTTGGCATAACTTAAAAGCACAGCCCTTGACCCTAATTTGCCTACTTAGGAGATTTTCATGCCTTACCAGAATTTGGATGGTAAACCCCACGCGCAACATAAACTGCGCTTGACCGTACTTGCAACAGCCATCGCTTCAGTGACTTCCATGAGTGCATTCGCTGCGTCGGATCCGCAAACGACGACCATGGAAACGGTTGTCGTGACGGGCAGCTTGATCGGTAATTCAGAATTAGAAGATGTGAAAGAGTATCCGGGAGCGCGTACCGTTCTAACTAACGAACAAATTAAAAAGACTGGCGCACTTTCGATTGATTCAGCATTTCAAATTGTACCGGGCATTAAGGTTCAAGACGAAACGGGCACGGGTGTATTGCCTAACATCTCGGTGCGCGGCTTGAAAGCGAGCCGCAGTGGTCATGCTCAATTTCTAATGGATGGTGTACCACTGACTCTTGCGCCTTATGGTCATACCGGACAATCTATTTTCCCAGCAACGCTATCATGCTTGACCGAATTGATATCGTACGTGGTGGCGCTGCTGTGCAGTATGGGCCAAACAACGTGGGTGGTGTGATCAACTTGGTGACTAAGCCTATTCCACACCAATGGCAAACAGAAATCAGTAATCGCTTTACGGTATTTGAAGATGGTAATACACCACTGAATGACTTTTACCTACGTACCGGTGGTTGGTTAACCGATACGCTGGCACTTCAAGTGGAAGGTAACTTCCTAAAAGGTGAAAGCTTCCGTGATCATTCAGATACGGATGTAAAAAACTTCCAAGCGAAGTTGCAATGGTTACTCAGTGATACCCAGGAGCTACAAGCATTCGTTCAGCGTTACGATGCCGACACCCAAATGCCGGGCGCTTTATCGCCAAAAGATTACCAGCAAGATCGTACTCAATCGAAGCGACCGTATGACGAATACAAAGGCACATCAACGCGTTGGAGCCTGAAGTATTTGCATGATTTGAATATTGCGGATGGCGCAGAATTGGAAGTGCTAACATTTGGTCACCACTCTGAGCGTTTCTTCCAATGGGGCTTTAATAGCGCAGGCGGTCACTGGGCGGATCCAGCATTACCATCAACAGATATTCGCACCTCACCACGTGAATTCGCTGTTTATGGTGTGGAACCTAAGTTAGCGATGTACTTTGACGGTAATACGGTGACGCAAAACTTGATTGTGGGTGCTCGCTATGTAAATGAAGATATCGATTACAAGCTAACGCAAACGCCAATTGCTGGTGGGGTAACAAAAGTACCACGTGATTGGAACTTGAATACCGATGCTTTCGCAGGTTACATCAGCAATGAAGTTGGCCTGTTTAACGACGTGCTAAAGGTTACTCCGGGTATTCGTTACGAATCGATTGATATGACCTTTAATGATTTAGGTAAAGCACAGAGTACAGACAACAAAGTGACCGAGTGGTTACCGGGCTTAACCGTGGCATACCATTTAACTGAGCAATGGGTTGGGTACACCAATGCGCAGAAATCTTTGCGCGCACCACAAATCGCTTACATCCGAGGCAAGGGTGAAGAGGGCAGTGAGCTAGCATGGAACTACGAGTTGGGTGCTCGTTACAATCAAGATTCAACTAGCTTTAATGTCGCGCTCTACCGCATTGATTTTGAAGACCAACTCCAATGGCAAAGCGGAACACAGACCTTTGATAATATTGGTAAAACGCTTCATCAAGGTATTGAACTCTCAGGTCGTTATGTTCCGCAGGTTATGCAAGCTCTGAGTTTAGGCGCGGGTTATAACTATTTGGATGCGACGATAGAAGCAGAAGGTGCAAACAAAGGTAAGCAACTTCCTTACACATCGGAGCATCAACTTAGCTGGGATGCGACTTATGCGTTTAGCAGGGTAGATACGACCTTATCAGGTTACTATTTCAGTGAGTCTTATTCTGACAATGCCAATACCAGTGCTGAAGATGCATCGGGTGCGAAAGGCAAAGTACCTGCTTACATGGTATGGAACTTAAACCTAGGCTCAGACTTGTATAAAGATGAAAACAGTAAGTTACGCATGAATGTTGCAGTGAACAATTTGTTTGCTGAGGACTACTACTTCCGCGGTATTGATACCAGTCCGGTTGGCCGCTATCCAGCGCCAGGGCGTTCATACACTTTGGATCTGAACTATCAGTTCTAATCGGTAATTGATTAAAAATAATAACGAATATAAGTCGCCAATATTATTGGCGACTTTCACGGTTCTAGTGTTTAAGGAAAAATAAATATGGAAAACAGCTCTCGACTTTTATTTTCGAATCAATGGTTGCTGCCGAACGGACTGCTGTCATTCAAAAGGCATTTTTTATTCAGCAGGATAGCGATAACCTTAGCTTTGTTGGCTTTAAGCTTGTTCTCATTTTCCAGTTCAGCAAAAACGAGGATCATTCAGGACGAGCAAGGTCAGTTTGAGATAGCGACTACCCCGCAACGCGTTGTGGTGTTGGAGTTCTCATTTGTCGATGCGTTAGCTGCGGTAGGCGTGTCTCCGGTTGGTGTTGCCGATGACAATGATACTTCGCGAGTGATTCCGGCGGTGCGTGAATTAGTGCAACCATGGGAATCGGTTGGGATGCGTTCGCAGCCTAGTCTAGAAGCCATTGCGGTATTAAAGCCCGACCTGATCATTGCCGATGCAGAGCGTCATCGTACGGTTTATCAAGATCTACAGCGAATCGCACCAACTCTGCTGCTCAAAAGCCGTGGAGAGACTTATCAAGAGAACTTGGAATCTGCGCTTAAGGTCGGTATCGCCCTCGACAAGCAATCGGCAATGGAACAAAGAATTCACCAACATCAACAAGCTATGGTAGAATTTAAAAGTCATTTCTCGCTTAAACAAACTGTCCAATTTGCTGTCGTGTCGGAAAAAGGAATGTGGCTACATAGCCCTGCTTCGTATGCCGGAGGTGTACTCACCACATTAGGTATTGCTAGCCCAATAGTGGAACCGACAGACAAGGCGTACTTGCCAACCAGCTTTGAGTTGTTGTTGAAAACAAATCCTGATTGGTTGCTCCTTGGTGCATACTCAGATCCAAATATCGTTGATGATTGGCAGAAAAACCCACTGTTTAATGTATTAACATCCGCGAAGAATCAACAAATGGTAGAAGTGTCACCAGCACTATGGTCATTGAATCGAGGCATGTTGGCCGCAGAACAAATGGCGAAAAATCTAGAGCAGATCTTGGATCGCTCATGAGTTCGATGTTGCTCTCTAGAGGTAAGCGACGTTCGCTTATAGTGTCGTGGCTTACGGTATTAGTGTCGTGGCGAGTCACGTTATTTACGGCTTTAGTGTCGTGTTTGGCGATGTCTGGTTACGTGGCCTCTATGCAAGGTTGGTCGAATTTCTCCCTAACATTGAGTGACTTAGTTCACTATTGGTTTGCGTTTGATGAGAGCAATATGACTCATCAAATATTGGCGACACTTAGAGCTCCAAGGGCTCACGCTGGGTTATTGATTGGTGCAAGCTTAGCCGTCGCCGGACTGTTGATGCAGGGATTAACACGTAACCCACTTGCGTCTCCATCAATTTTAGGTATTAACGCTGGCGCAGCCTGTTTTATGGCTTTAGCTGCGATAGGCATACCTGTGGTGAGTGATTTAAACCCGATCCTTAATGCTGTTCTTGGTGCATTGCTAGGCGGTGGTGCTGTGATGCTCCTCGGTGGCTTCTTCTCCGAACGTTCTCATCCGTTACGTTTGGTTTTAGCGGGTATCGCCATTACTGCTTTATTGATTGGGTTAACTCGAGCAGCGTTGATTCTAGCTGATGATATGGCTTATAGCGTGCTGCATTGGCTTACCGGTTCATTGTCTAGCGTGGATGAGGGACAGTGGCAACAGCTTTGGCCGCCAGCAGTGATTGGTTTGGTGTTGGCTGTTAGCCTTGCTCGTAACCTCAACTTATTGGCGCTTGGTGAAGAAGTGGCTGTGGGGTTGGGCAGTAATATCCGGCTTACTCGCCTCATGAGTGGATTGGCTATCGTGTTGCTTGCGGGTGCCAGTGTCGCTATCGCTGGTCCCATTGGCTTTGTAGGATTGTTGGTTCCTCATTTGGTTCGGCCCATGGTTGGGCACAATTACCATCTACTGATTCCTATCTCCGCAATGGCAGGTGCAGCATTAGTGTCTTGGTCAGATGCGTTGTCACGATCGATTGCTTTCCCGACTGAAACGCCCGTTGGTGTTATTACAGCCCTACTTGGGACACCTTGTTTTATTTTGATTGCGACGAGGAGATCTTAATGCACCATCACACTAAGATAGTTTTGTTATCAGGGATTCTCATATTAGTGGCATCTGCGGGCTTGTTTGTCGGTGCAGCGTCACTTTCTATTCCTCAAGTCATCAAACATTTGGTCGCCTTTTCCAGTGACGACTTTGTTATCCATCAGTATCGGCTACCACGTATGTTACTCGCGATAAGCGTGGGCGCAGGGTTGGGGCTATCCGGCGTATTAGTGCAAGGTGTGATACGTAACCCGTTAGCATCGCCTGATCTTATGGGCATTAGCGCCGGGGCAGGGCTTGCTGCGACTGCGAGTTTAGTGTGGTTCCCTAATGCGGCAGTTAGCGTACTGCCTGTGGTGGCGATGTTCGGTGGGGTATTGGCTGCTGGGCTGATTGCGCTATTGGCATGGTGGTCAAGGCCAACACCCGCCAAGTTGGCCTTGATTGGTATTGCAGTGAGTGCGTTTCTGGCGAGTTGCATCGACTTCTTGCTTGTCACTAACCCCATCGAGATCAACACGGCGATGGTATGGCTAACTGGCAGCCTTTGGGGGCGAAATTGGCAGCAAGTTCCCTTTATTTGGGGAGCATTGCTCTTGTTGTTGCCAATGGCATTTTGGCTTGCTTGGCGATTGGATGTGATGGGGCTTGGTGAGGAAAGTGCCACCACATTGGGTACTAAGCCAAAACAGATACAAGCTCTTGCGCTATTGGCCGCTGTGTTGCTTGCCAGCGTCAGCGTTTCAGTGGCTGGAACGATCAGTTTTGTGGGTTTATTAGCACCTCACTTAGCGCGCTTGTTGTTTGGGCATAATCATAAGTTGTTAATCCCGGCGTCTGCTCTGGTGGGCGCGATTTTGGTTACTTGTGCCGACGGCTTGGCAAGAGGTCTACAACCACCGATTGAATTGCCTGCAGGGGTACTTACTTCTGTCATTGGCGCGCCTTATTTCATCTTTCTTCTCTATCGCTATCGAGGTTGGTAACCATGCTAAAAACGCAGAATCTTTCCGTCGCGTACGGCAAACAAACGATCATACCGAACCTTTCGGTGTCCATCCCAAAGGGAAAAATCACAGCCTTAATTGGACCCAATGGATGTGGTAAATCTACCTTGTTAAAGACGTTAGTCAGGATCAATAAGCCGGTGACAGGAGAAGTGTTATTTGAAGACAAACCGTTGTCGAGCTATGGCGATAAAGTGCTCGCGCGTTCGTTGTCGCTTCTGCCGCAAATATTGGTCAGCCCTGAAGGCATTTCGGTCAGAAAACTGGTTGAATATGGCCGTTCTCCTTATGTGTCCCATTGGGGAAGGTTAGGGCAAGAAGACCAAGCTATTGTCGAACAAGCAATGCGTGATACCGGCGTACTTGAGTTTGCTGATAAACCGATTGAGTCACTGTCGGGTGGGCAGCGTCAAAGAGCATGGATAGCGATGATAATAGCGCAAGACACAGATGTCGTGATGTTGGATGAACCGACCACTTATCTTGATATGTCTCACCAAGTTGAATTAATGAACTTGATGCAGCAGATGAATGACAAGGGAAAAACGGTGGTGGTTGTGCTCCATGATCTGAACCAAGCGAGCCGTTACTGCGATCATTTGATCGTTTTAGAAAGAGGTGGTTTAGTGGCTGAAGGCACCCCCGATGAGGTGATGACCGAGACATTGCTGAATGATGTTTTTGATCTCAAAGCGAGCGTATTTCGTGACCCTATATCCAATACGCCGATGTGTGTGGCGATTTAAGCAAATAGCCGATGATTAAAGTTGTCAGTTTGGCTTGCTGTGCATCCGGTTAAAATAATCAGAGCGAATCAATTTTTGGTGTTGATTGAGATAGTATTTTGCTATAAAACGCGCATAATCTCGCTATACAACACTTAAAGAAGAAATTACCTATGACGACCTTTCAATACTACTTTCACCAACTGCCTTGCTTCGACTGTAAAAAAACGACAGTAAGTACTGATCTTGGTTGGTTAACGCCTGCGATGAAAGATACTGCTCTAGAGCAAGTGACAAAGACACTTGCGGAAGGTGAAGTTACGCCTGATCTTTCAGCAAATGTGGTTTGTACCAAAGACGAAGCTCGCGAGTATCTATTACTGAATTTCTTCGGTTATTCAGAAGAAGAGTTAGCGAGCGGAATTGAAGCTGATGATGAGCAAGAAGTCGCGGATGAAATTGCAGAACTTCTAGAAGAAGGCCAAGATACAATCACCTTCGAACATGAAATTGCTCTTCAGTGCTGTGCTGATTGCGATGTTGAAGAAGAGTCAAACTAAGCACTCGTATTAAAGTACATTTATCCATTAATACGGTGTGATGTTCAAATGAAGAAAGGCGTTAGCGGATTGAAGTCCGCTAGCGCCTTTTTTATCTCTAGATCGCTAAGACTTTTGAGTATCTATAATGCTTTGTTTGCTCAGTTGAGAAAGGATCTCTGCGGTTTTCTCGCGGAATAAATCTCTTAATAAGCGAACCGTTGGTGTGATGGATTGACGACTAGGGCAGACTAACCACAACTCGGTTGGTGTTGGTTTAAATTCAGGCATAACTTTAACCACTTCGCCCGAAAGCAAATGCTTCGACATATCTAAACAAGACTTTATCGCCACGCCTTTACCGGCAACACACCAACGTCTAACAAGGTCAGCATCGTTCGATGCACGATTCCCTTTCAGCTTCACTTTGTGATCCTGCTTACCATCGTTAAACACCCATTCGTCTTGCAACATATCATGCAGCTGATAAAGCAAACCATTATGTTGAGCTAAGTCACTCGGGTGTTTTGGTGTTCCCATTTCAGCCAAATATTCAGGAGCCGCACACAATATTCTCGGCACATCGCAGATCTTGAAACCATACATGTTGGCGTCAGTAGGGGAGCCATAGCGAAGCGCCATATCAACGGAGTCACGGTAAAAATCGATATTACTGTCACTGATGCTCGTTCTAAGTGATGCTTTAGGGTATTCAAGCAAGAACTCATCTAACCAAGGTGTGATGAGGTTGCGGCCTAGATCCGATGAAAGCGCAATGCGGATTTCTCCATCGAGAATACCAAGCTCTTCGCGCATGCTGAGCTTGGCTTGCTCTAATATTTTCAAGGCCTGTTCACACTCAGGTAAATAGCGTTCGCCTGCTGAAGAGAGCCTTAAATGGCGAGTGGTTCTTACAAACAGTTCAGCGCCTAGTGCGGCTTCAACTCGTTTGACGGCAGCACTCGCGGTAGCAGTACGCATGTCTAGGTTGGTGGCCTGGGAAACTCCGCCACTTTTAAAATGACCTGTAAGTCTTCAAGAAGCATCTTATCTACCTGTGTTTGATAATGTTCTAAACATTGTATTGAAATCTTTGCTAATCACAAAGCGGGTTAACCCTTATTTGCCTCTTCTAAGCTAACTTTATACGCTTAATTATCAAAATATATTTGAAAATCATTCAAATGTTAGACGGTTTATCTAGAGTGAGAATTGACTAAGATTAACTCGTCTAATTCAAGGAGAAAGCACAATGTCAGTACCATCAAAAATGAAAGCTATTGGATTTACTCAGTCATTTGCGATTACAGAGCAAGACAGTTTATTTGAGTTTGAAACGAGTCTGCCAGAACTAAAAAATAATGACTTGCTGGTAAAAGTGAGCGCGACTTCTATCAACCCTGCTGACGCAAAAATTCGTATTCGTAGTGCTAAGGATAAAACACTCGAACAACCTAAAGTGCTGGGCTATGACGCAGTCGGTGAAGTTGTCGGTAAAGGTACAGACGTTGAAGGTTTTGAATTAGGTGACCGTGTTTACTACGCTGGTGACGTCACTCGCATGGGAGCTAACGCGGAATACCAAGCCGTTGATTACCGTATTGCGGCGAAAGCACCAAAGAGCCTTTCTGATGAAGCTGCTGCTGTGATGCCGCTAGCGACACTCACTGCGTGGGAAGCGTTGTTTGACCGCTTGCGTGTTCGTCCCGAAGAGCAAAAGTCGATTCTGATTATTGGTGGCGCTGGTGGCGTAGGTTCAATCACTATTCAATTGGCGAGCCAACTGACTAACCTGACTGTCATTGCGACGGCTTCAAGACCTGAAACCGAGCAGTGGGTAAGGGATATGGGTGCAGACCATGTGGTGAATCACCGTAACTTGGTTGAGTCTGTGCGCGAGCAAGGCATCCAGCATGTCGATTACATTTTTAATGTTGCGGATACCAAAGGGCACTGGGAATCGATGGTGGAGCTGATTGCACCACAAGGCATGATCAGTTCGATTGTGGAATTCGATGGTGGAATTGATCTGTCGGCGCTTCAAGGTAAGTCTGTCGGTTTTGTGTGGGAGCTGATGTTTACCCGTTCACGGTTCAACACAGACGATATCCAGAAGCAACAAGACATCTTATTCCAAGCTGCGAACTTGATTGATGTAGGCCGCATTAAATCGACACTAACGACGACGTTGAATGGTTTTAGTATTGAAACTCTGAAAGATGCGCACCAACGTATTGAAAGCAGTACGTCGATTGGAAAAACAGCCATTAAATATTAATAGTTAATGATTTAGATCTTTGACGGTTTGAAGCATTGATCTTTTGAACGCTTGAATAGAAAGCCCCTGATATCTATCGCGAATCGGTAAGATATCAGGGGCTTTTGTTCGTCTGTGGTTTATTCAGACTTTACCTTATTCCAACAAAGCGTTACTCCGTTTCTTGCGAGGTTTTAAATTGAATCTGAAGTAAGTTTAGCTCGAAGTGCAGAGGCTGTTTATCTGCAATCAAAAAGCCGATCTGTTTAATGTGTTGAGCTTTAAGCCCCGGAGCTTCGTTGAGTAACCGACCTCTAAACACCGCTTGAAAGTCGTTTAGTCGGAAGATTTTCTTGAGTTGTACACCTTTAATTGTCTCAAAGTTGTGCTTGTAGTTGGTCCTGTTTCCATCTATCCACGTTGTGAACCTTAATTGGTAAGTACGACCATCACCCACAAACGTCAACTCTACGCTGTCCGTTTCAGAACTTAGTGTTTTAACAGAGCGATTGATTGAACTGAAGCCACCATTGTTCTCTAACGATAGCTCGCCCTTAAATTGACTCGTCTCGCCATCATGAATAAGATCGCCTGTTGAGATGCCGCCCATCACATTGTCGTTGGTCGCTGTCCAATTCTTCTGTTCGTTCGCTTGTGTAAAATCAATCATATCTATTCCTGCTACAGATACTTGAGACCATAAAAAAGAAAGGCTGAGTATTAGCCACAAAGAAGCGATTCGTTTACGCAGTAAGTGCGTTTTAAAGTCAGTTTCGTGCATGATTTTTTCCACTAGTTGTTAGGGCGTGTTGACCTTTCGTACTTATGGAGAAGGCTCTGTAGCAAGCATAGCCAGACAATGGTTGATGAAGTCTTCATAGTTCGACGCTTTGTCGTATTCGATTTTTAATGAACCATGAAACATCAGGGTTACCGTAACGTCTCTGTAGCTTAGCCAACAGGTGTAACCGTCGTAATCATGCCAAGCCGTCATTTCGCCTACTTGATATTTGTTGTCAAGTTGCTCACCGGAAGAGCGAATGAACTCAAACACTCTGAGAAATTCTTTGATGGTAATTCTGCTGTCCATGTATCACTCCCGCTACGCAGTCGACTAAAAAATACTAAGTGCTTGTATTTCAATTAACTACGGTTTGGTTCTGCATTGCGATCACTGAGGGGAGGCCTGTATACAGCATCCATTTCATCGGCTCACTTTGTGGAAGGTGTAGTTTGGATAGAACACTTACTTACTTTGACTGGTATTAAGTACAAAGAACATAATACGAGGCAAGAGAGTTACATTGGATTAGGTCGTCTAAACTTACAGTTTGTATGTAGTCAAAGCAGAGCCATTTGGACTCTAAAGACGTTCTCGAAAATAAACGTAAATTAGTTCTTTACCTCAACTTAACTTGAGGTATTAGGATATGCAACGTTGCTTAAGAGAATACTTTAAGGAGAGAAGAATGATCCAACTTGAACATGTAAATTTAGTGGTTAAAGATATCCCAGAGATGCTGACTTTCTATAAAGCAGCTTTCCCTCACTGGTATGTGCGTGATGAAGGGCAAGGCGAATGGTCTGGCAAGCCACGTAACTGGCTACATTTTGGTGATGAATACCAATACATCGCGTTGAGCGATCACGGCGAAGGAGAAAACAGAGATTTGGCTGGGCATTCTGTCGGTCTCGCGCATTTTGCTTATGTAACCAACAATATCGAGAGCGTGATTGAGCGCCTTATTGATGCGGGTTTCCCTATTGCCAAACCTGGGGCTGAAGAACCTTATCGCAAAAACGTTTACTTTGTTGATCCTGCGGGCTTTGAAATCGAATTTGTAGAGTACTTGAGTGATGATCCCAAGCTGCGTAATGCCACGTAGTAGAACTCGCAATCGAGTTGGTGTACTAGAGCAAGATTGTTCGAAATAAAACGTCTAAGAAAGGGTGCTAGGAAGACTGACAGAAAAGGGCATTGTGGAATATTCCGCAATGCCCTTTTTAGATCTATTAGCTGATTGGCTAACTGATATTTACTCTGTAAGTCGCTTAGTCGCTTAGTCGCTTAGTCGCTTAGTCGCTTAGTTGGTTACTTAGCTACTTAGCTACTTAGCCTTGAATGGCACTAACAACTGTTTGCCAAACACGTTAATGAGTGCGCCCGTGACAATTAGACCACCACCTAGGTAAGTCCAAACGGATGGAATCTCATTGAAGATCCACACGCCTAACAGCGCTGAGAATACGATTTGAACGTATGAGTAAGCTGAAGCTTTACCGGCAGCTTGAGTTTGCATCGCCTTGGTTAAACCGTATTGGCCTATCTGAGTGAAAATCCCGACCAGAACCAACATAACGGTTAAGAATAAGCTCGGCCATACAAAGTCGTTCCAGATCAGGGCTGTTGAGATTGGAAGAGCAACCAGCGGGAAATAGAAGATGATCACTGAGCTATCTTCAGTTTGGCTAAGCTTTCTCACAATTACATAAGCAATTGAGCTACCAAACGCGCCCAATAACGCCACCATAATGCTGAACATGGGTAACTCGCTGTTTACGCCGCTGTTCATGCTTGGTTGTACCATCACCAGCAATCCCGCGAGGCAGAATGCAATGCAGATCATGGTCGACTTTTGCACGCGCTCTTTTAAGAACAACACGCCAAGCAACGCGGTAAACACGGGATGTACGTATTGTAGAATGGTCGCTTCTGCTAGTGGCAAGGTGGTGACGGCGTAGTAAACACACATTAACGCCGCAGTACCGACAGCACCACGCACAAACAAGAGTGGTTTGTTATTACCCCAGATCGAAATGCCTTTTCGTTTCACATCGATATAGCTGATGATCAAAGAGACCAATGCCCTTGCTGCAACAATTTCAAATACAGGTATCCCGTAGTTGCTGATATATTTCACACAAGCAGACATCAGTGCGAACCCAAAAGCGGAGAGAATCATGAACCTAACCCCAACAGGGATCATTGAAACAGAGAAAGAAGGCATAAAAATATCAATCGGGTGAGGGAAGGGGAATCATAGCTTAATTTAAGAGAGTCGACCAAAGCCTTTGTCTTGCTCTATTACACCAAACCATTGATATTGCTGTGCGAGTGATTTCAGCAACTCGATCTCTTTTGCTGTCTCTTCCCTCAGCCACTCAATAAGGTCATTGATGATAGGCGTGTGTGTACGCTGGTGCATGAAGTAAGTCCAAGCACTGTGTTGAATCTTTGCATCCTTAGGGCAGTACAAGAAGCCCCGTTGTAGATCCTGTAAAACCAACAGTAAATCCGTCACCGTGACCCCTTCACCCGACAAGCAAGCACTGAGTGCCATATCCAAAGACAAGAAGCTGGTATTTCTAACGGGCTTTTTCGGCGGGGACTCGACATCAGCAAGCCACACTTTCCAGTCGTGATGATCTAAGGTTGGGTGGAGCCTTGGTAAGGTTAATATTGAATCGAGGTCAGTATCTTGGTTCGTTAAGTTGGTAGAATTACCTAAGCTAGCAGAATTCGTTAAACTAGTCGAACAGACCGGCGCCATAAACTCTTCACGTAAGAAGGTGATGTTAGGTGCCTTGTCATAGCGTTTTTTGAAGCGTGTATGGAAGATCAGTAGGTCATATTCGCTGCTGTTGATCGATTCGTCTTCCTCAATCACAGGCACAATGACGATTTCATAATCTTGATAACGCTCGTTTAATTCCCGGACTTTAGAGATCAATACGCGCGTCGCGAAACTCAAAGTCGCTTTGATCACAATACGTTTCTGCTTTGGCTCGCCCCAAGAAGCAATAACCGCTTCGACATTGGCATAGCTTTCACGTAAAGCCACGTACAAATCGTGACCATGTTCTGTTAATTCAATCGCTCGATGCTTACGAATAACCAATGATGCGTTTAACTCATCTTCAAGCTGTTTAATCTGACGGCTGATCGCACTTTGTGTCACATGCAGCTCATCGGCGGCCAGAGTAAAGCTCATCAGCCTTGCAGCAGCTTCGAAGGCTTTTAAGCCATTATGGGATGACGGCAAGCTAGGATATGGGGTCATAATTCGTTCGCATGAGTTTATGGAATGTTAGAGTCGCAAATTTATCAATTGAACGCCAGCTTCATCGATCGTATTTTGGGCGAAATTACCTGAGGCGCTCATGAAAAAAATACTCACACTCGCATTCCCTTTGATCATTTCACAGCTGATCTCTATGGCGTTAGTCCTTACTGATGTTTGGATGATGTCGCGTATCAGTGTGTCAGCCCTTGCGGCTGGTGGCTTAGGCGCCTCTATCTACTTTTTCATCTTTATTATTGCGAGCAGCACCGTGGGGTGTGTCGCGAACTTGATTGCGATCGCTTACGGTCAGCGCGTAGCTCGCCCTGAGTTTGGTAATATACAAATCAGATTGGCGGTGAAAGGCGCAACCATGTTGGCATTCGTGCTCAGCGTGACCTTAATGGCCAGCTTTTGGTTTGCTCCGTTGGTATTAGAGGCAGCAAAACAGCCCCAAGAAGTGATTACTTTAGCAATGGAATATGTGCATGCCTTGAAATGGGTGATGCTGCCTTCGCTTATTTTGTTGGTACTGCGTGGATTAACCAGTGCGTTTGGTAACGTGCGCTCTATTCTGGTGATGTCTATTATCACGGTAATTCTAAATGTGCCAGTGAGCTACTTCTTAACTTTCCAATTAGACATGGGTTTAACCGGTTTAGGGCTAGGTACGGCTATCGCGGCCTTTATCGTGATGGTTGGATACACGGTGTGGGTATTCAAGCGTGACGAGTTTAAGCAGTTCGCCCCTTGGTTAAACACAGAAGAGTATTCAATCAAGTTAATGAGCCCGCTTTTGATGATGGGTTTGCCTATTGGGCTCGCTGCATTACTTGAACATGGCTTGATATACGGCGGAACCTTGATGGCGGGGACGATCAGTATTGCTTCTCTAGCGCTGCACCAAATCCTGCTGCAATGCTTAAGCTTTACTTGGAACTTCAATTTCGGTTTCTCACAAGCTGCGGCGATTTTGGTTGGCCGTGATTTCGGTGCGGGTAACTACGAAGGCATCAAAAGAACCTCGATTCTAAGCTTTATCTTGGTGTCGGTGTTGAGCGTAGCCTTGTCTGCCGTGTTCATCATCTGGCCAGAAATGATCGCGTCTATCTTCAAGTTAGACGATGGTACGGGCGCAATGACTTCGCTATTGGCCTCTGTTATTTGGGTGGTTGCGTTGTGCTTTATTGTAGACGCTTGGCAGTTATTGGCGATTAACCTGTTGAGAGGGATGAAGATTGTCTCAATGCCAACCGTAATGACAGCCATTGGTTACTGGATATTTGGTTTGCCAGCGGCTTGGTATTTGATGTCTAAGTTTGAATTGGCAGGGATCTGGGGCGGAATCGGTGTTGGTTTAGGTGTGACAGGTATTCTGCTGCTTATCCAGCTGATGCGTGTCATTCAAAAGAACAGTAAGTCTCCGGATCTCTCGACTCATGCTTATTCGTGATCTGCTTGTGATGCTCGCTTTTACCACGGAACCTTGAACGATAAACTTTGTACTGCTGACCGGCTTTGTTGCGTAATTAAATTTAAAGATAGAACAACCCCGTTTCGCGTATTTC
>NZ_JBFSRZ010000068.1:0-20562 GCF_041466065.1 Vibrio sp. 10N.239.312.C11 | reverse complement strand
AATACGCGAAACGGGGTTGTTCTATCTTTAAATTTAATTACGCAACAAAGCCGTGCTAACAAGGAACTTTAAATCTGGCTCACTTCAGATACAACACAACCGTAGCCAAGCTAGCCCTCTTAACATAAATATTTCAATTGGTTAACCTCAATGTAACTTATGATTCGAGTTTGCAATCGATTGGCAACATGTTTTGTTCGTGTGGTCTTATCGAAAAAACATGAGATTTTGTTGAGGATAAGGTTTGCTCACAATGGTTGAAGCTAATCGGCTTACTTGTTGTCGAGTATCTATTCGCTTTAAGGTTTTAGTGGTGATTAGGTCTTTCTATACGCGGCGGCTTTTTATTCGTGATGAAAATGTAATCCGTGAGGACTCGCTCGGCTTTAGAATCAATTAGAGCAAGGTTTTTGTCGTTGCCCATTTTCTTTGCATCACTCTAGTTCTTCATGCAATGCGATAGGGAGGGATTTACTGCCCGTGGTGTTCGTACTGGAACGTGTTCCAGCTTATTGTAATCATTGCCACCGAAATTACGAGCAGGGAAATAGGTGACTTCACAACTCTAATTCCAGACTCTTCACACAATTTCAGCATTAGGTAAGTGTCCTTTGGTAACGTAATGATGTATTGAGAGAACAGTTCTCTGCGGTCGAAGGACATAAGCTTCAATTTTTGTAAGTAGGCGTTTGAGTGTTTTTGGTAAATATCTTCGTGATGTTTGATATTTCATAGCTTCGCTTACCGCAAAGCCTCAATCGCGTTTTGTGCATTGGACGCTGGACGCACTAATCACATTATTGCTCGGTAAGCCTAGCTTGATAAGCAGTGCGCGTGTTGCACTTTGAATCACACTGCTGTCATCAATGATGAGATAGCGCGAACGGGCGAGTATATCCATATAGTAGCCTTCTGACGTATTGAGCCTTGCCGCTTTATTATACCAATCGTAGTAAATAACTAATCAGTCTAGCTGGTTAAAACGCTCGATAACTGCGTTAGAATTTTTGATTGTAGAATAACTACTTACCAAAAAATCTGCCTTGTTCTCGAACCTTTTTCCTGCGCTATTTCTGATCATTTACTTACTGTGATTGGTATTCTCTATGAATTAGCGGCTTATTTATTAAACACTTAAGTGTAGAGGTGAATTTAATGAATAGCCACAAGTTGCACATCAATGCGTACGGAATAATGTATAGGGAGTGATATTGGTTCAGAAGGTTAGCGTGTTTCTAAAGTTAGAAATAAAAGGGGCAAGATACTATATACAAAAAAGACCGCACGAGGCGGTCTTTATAAAAGTTAGCGTAGGACTCTTTAACTACAGAACCTAATTACAGAACCATGGCTGCAATCCAACCGAATACGATCAGTGGGATGTTGTAGTGTAGGAACGTCGGTACTACGGTTTCCCATACGTGCTCGTGTTGACCATCAGCATTAAGACCCGATGTTGGACCTAAGGTTGAGTCAGAAGCTGGAGAGCCAGCATCACCAAGCGCTGCCGCTGTACCTACTAGAGCGATCGTTGCCATAGGTGAGAAACCAAATGCTGCTGCTAGTGGAACGTAGATAGTTGCAAGGATTGGAATCGTAGAGAACGAAGAACCAATACCCATAGTTACCAATAGACCAACAATTAGCATAAGCAGTGCCGCTAGAGGCTTGTTGTCACCGATGCTGGTTGAAAGCGCTTCAACCAAAGATTCAACGCCACCAGTTTGCTTCATTACCGCTGCAAAACCTGCCGCTGCAATCATGATGAAACCGATCATTGCCATCATGTGAACGCCCTTAGTGAAGACATCGTGTGTCTCTTTCCAAGCGATTACACCACCGAAGGTGAATACCATGAAACCAGCCAAAGCACCGATGATCATAGAACCTGTCGATAGTTGAACCGTTAGTGCAGCAACAATACCCGCAGCAGCCACTAGGATGTGCTTCTTGTTGATCTCTTTCACTTCGGTTGAAACAACCGTGTGAGAGGTTTCTTTGTATTGGCGAGGCTTACGGTAAGTAAAGAATACTGCCGTAAGAAGACCAAAGATCATACCAGCTGCCGGTAACAACATCGCCATTGGTACTTGGCTTGCTACTACGTTTTCAAGACCGTTGTCGTGAAGGTTTTTAAGCAGGATGTTGTTTAGGAAGATGCCACCAAAACCGATAGGTAGAACCATATACGGAGTAATCAGGCCAAAAGTAAGTACACACGCAACCAGACGACGGTCTAGGTTCATTTTTGCGAATACGCCTAATAGAGGTGGGATTAAAATTGGGATGAAGGCGATATGCACAGGAATCACGTTTTGCGAAGACATGGTCACTAAGATCAAAGACGCAAGGATGCCATATTTTAGACCATTAGATGCCGCACTGTTCTCTTTGCCGTGAATGCGCTTAATGACGCTTTGAGCAAGTAGATCTGTGATACCAGAACGAGAGATAGCAACAGCAAAGGTGCCAAGCATTGCGTAGCTAAGTGCGATAGTTGCACCGCCACCTAATCCACTTTCGAACGCTGCTACAGCATCGTTCACGCTCATACCAGAGGCTACGCCACCGATAATTGCGCTGAACGTGAGAGCCACGACAACGTTTACGCGCATCAAAGCTAAAACAAGCATGATGCAAACTGAAATTACAACAGGATTCATATTATTCTCGGGATGTTGTGTTTTTTATGAAGGCAATACGAGTGAACGTTTACCGACTCTATTTTTTATTCTTCGTCAACAAGAGGCCAACCACCAAGGGCTTTCCATTTGTTTACTATGCCGCAAAATAACTCTGTGGTTTTTTGCGTATCATACAAAGCAGAGTGTGCTTCTTTGTTGTCAAATTCCATCCCCGCAGTGCGGCAAGCTTTAGCCAAAACGGTTTGACCGTAGGCAAGACCACTAAGGGCTGCAGTGTCAAAAGTTGCAAATGGATGGAAAGGGACGCGTTTAAGCTTACAACGCTCACTTGCTGCATTAACGAAGTTTAAATCGAACGTAGCATTGTGAGCGACCATGATTGCGCGACTGCAATCTGAAGCTTTTTGTTCTTTTCTCACCAGCTTGTAGATTTCTTTAAGGGCTTCTTGTTCCGACACAGCACCACGTAATGGGCTAAATGGGTCTTTAATTCCGTTAAAGTCTAATGCTGCCTGCTCTATATTTGCGCCTTCAAAAGGCTCAATGTGAAAATGAAGCGTTGATGCAGGGTGCAGATCTCCGTTCTCATCCATTCTTAGTGTAATGGCACAGATTTCTAATAATGCATCGGTTTCAGCGTTAAACCCTGCGGTTTCCACGTCGATGACCACTGGGAAATAGCCACGAAAGCGTTTTTTAAGGGTCAGAGCTTCGTTTTCTACAGTCATGTTAGCCCAAATATGTGTGATTAAGGCAGCATTATTGCAGATAATAGCAGTGATAAAAACTAGGGAAGGGCAATAAATCATAAATTAGCCGACCTATTTCGGCTTGATAATTGCATATTCAAACGTGATGGAAAAATGCGGCAATTGGCTGCATTGTTAAACGAATTGCTTAAGAGATACTCCACTTTATGAAGAAACAACTCATAACAGGTTCAATGCTATTTTCGCTACTTATGTCGTCATCGGTATTGGCACAAGAAAAGCGTTACGGAGCATCTCCTCTACAGTCGACGTGGGAGATGGTGGCTAACACGCCACTAGAATGTCGCTTGGTTCACCCTATCCCCAACTTTGGTGATGCTGAGTTTTCATCTCGCGCGAGTAAAAAAATCATTTTGGATTTTGAGCTTAAAATGCGTCGCCCAATGGGGGCGACACGCAATGTAAGCTTGATCTCTATGCCGCCAGCTTGGCGTCCGGGCGAAAGTGCTGACCGCATGACGACCATTAAGTTCTTCCAACAATTTGATGGCTATGTTGGTGGTCAAACCGCTTGGGGTATTTTGAGTGAGTTGGAGAAAGGGCGTTACCCGACATTCAGCTATCAAGAGTGGCAGAGCCGAGATCAGCGAATCGAAGTTGCACTATCATCGGTATTATTCCAAGAGAAGTACAATGTGTTCAGTGACTGTATCGCCAACTTATTGCCTTACAGCTTCGAAGATATCTCTTTTACTATCTTGCACTACGATCGTAACAGCGATCAGTTGAATAAGTCTTCACGTAAGAGACTCAGCCAAATTGCCGACTATGTTCGCTATAACCAAGACATCGACCTTGTGCTGGTGGCTACATACACCGATTCCGTCGATAGCAAAGGTATTAGCCAGAATCTTTCAGAGCGCAGAGCGGAATCATTAAGAGAGTACTTTAAATCTCTAGGCTTGCCAGAAGACCGCATTCAAGTACAAGGTTATGGTAAGCGTCGTCCAATTGCTGACAACAACTCGCCAATTGGTAAAGACAAAAACCGACGTGTTGTTATCTCTTTAGGTCGCACACAGGTGTAATCTGAACAATAGCTCGTTTTGAAATGACAAAGCCCGTCTTCACTGATGACGGGCTTTTTTATATTTTAAATTTGAGTCGTTGTTTAAACGTAATTTGTTTAGTTCAAGCGGAAGCGGGCGATCATTTCACAGTTGGTCGCGGTATCGATCTTTTCCACCATAGAAGCAATTTTAGGGTTGGGATGGCGTTTCATGAAATCGATAAGGGCTTTCTTACAGCAACCAATTGAGTCAATGAAGCTTGAACATTGCGTATTGGGACATTGCGGGATCAGTGTCAGTACTTTTTCTGAAGCCAATTGGAGATACTTGAGTTCATATTCAGTATCGCCGGCCCATCGCCAAAACTGAGCGAGGTTGTGACAAGAAATCACAGAGATAAGTAAGCGCTCGTCCGCTTGGATATCGGTACGTTCAGTAATTTTTTCGCTTAAACTCAATGCTTGCTGATAGTGAAGAATACTTTGTACAGGATCGTCGAGCTGCAATGCCGTATCGGCAAGTAACGTGTGTTTTTCCCATTCGCTAATCATTGTGTTACCTCACTAATCAATAGGGGACTTAATTTAAATGATAATTATTATCATGTAAAGTTTCATCAGTGAGAATGTTGTAATAATTAGTAAAGAATATCGATTATTAATAGAGCTACAAAAAAAGCGAGCTTTATGCTCGCTTATAGTGTTTATTCCATAGCCAAATATTGCAGAGGCTACGAAGGGTTAACCTTCTAGACCAGCACTTGCTTGTTTGTTCTGAATAAGCTCAATCATGTAGCCGTCAGGATCTTTAACGAATGCGATGTGAGTAGAGCCGCCTTTTACAGGGCCCGCTTCACGTGTCACATTACCGCCTGCTGCTTTAATCGCGTCACACGTTGTGTAGATGTCATCAACTCCGATAGCAACGTGACCAAAAGCTGAGCCAAGGTCATATTCAGTCGTGCCCCAGTTGTAAGTCAGCTCAATCACAGCGCCTTGAGATTCGTCACCAAAGCCAACGAAAGCCAGTGTGTATTCGTACTCTTTATTCTCGTTCTTACGTAACAGCTGCATGCCCATTACATTGGTGTAGAACTCGATAGACTTGTCTAGATCACCAACGCGTAGCATGGTGTGTAAAATACGGCCGTTTGACATGATTTGCTCCTAGCTTTAATTATGTATACGTTTTTGTAATTCTGTTTTATGCCGCTAGAAAAATGCGGCATTGTTTAGCTTCTTAGCTTCTTAGCTTCTTAGCTTCTTAGCTTCATTCGCTTAGAGCTAGCCTAGACGTCGGTTTTTTCCTTGAACTCACACAAGTCTTCAATGATACAGCTGCCACAGCGTGGTTTACGCGCCACACAGGTGTAACGTCCATGAAGAATGAGCCAATGGTGGACATCCAGTTTGAATTCTTTTGGGATGACTTTAAGTAGCTTTGCTTCGACATCGTCGACGGTTTTACCCATCGCTAGCTTAGTGCGGTTTGATACACGATAGATGTGAGTATCAACGGCAATCGTTGGCCAACCGAAGGCGGTATTCAACACTACGTTTGCAGTTTTGCGGCCAACGCCTGGAAGGGCCTCTAATGCAGCGCGATCTTCCGGTACTTCACCATTATGTAGGTCAAGCAGCATGCGACACGTTTTGATGGTGTTTTCTGCTTTTGAGTTAAACAGGCCGATGGTTTTGATGTACTCTTTTAGGCCATCGACACCTAGGTCGAAAGTAGCCTGTGGAGTATTAGCCACAGGATAAAGCTTATCAGTGGCTTTGTTGACGCTGACATCGGTTGCCTGCGCAGATAAGAGCACAGCGATCAGCAACTCGAAAGGGCTGTTCCAGTTAAGCTCGGTTTCTGGATTTGGATTGTTTTCTCTCAAACGCTCAAGTATTTCTACTCGTTTTACATTGTTCATAGCGACATTACTTTCAAATAGTTAGGGCTTGAGTTCCGGCGAAGTTCTTTCAAACTTACTCGTTTTAAAATAACAAGTTCCGCAATGGTTCAGGCTTTATCATCGGTTACGCGCTCTTATGAGCGTCATTATTATGTGTGCTTGGTCAATCTATTTACCTGCTGAGCGGTTGGGCTACTCAGCAGGATTTAAGCTACTGTAACTTATCAGGCATTGGTAACGCGAGCGCGTTCAATAGTTGGTTTTTCTTGTTTTGGCTGTCTAGATTTAGCTTGGTTGTCGATGATGTTTTTCAAAGCAATCAAGAAACCAACACCAATAAAGGCGCCGGGTGGTAGCAGGGCTAACAAGAAGCTGTTATCAAATTGGAATATCTGGATTCGTAACACCGAAGCCCAATCACCAAGGAGTAGGTCTGCGCCATCAAATAGAGTTCCGTTACCAATAACCTCGCGCATCGCACCCAATACAACCAGTACCGATGTCATGCCAAGACCCATCCAGAAACCATCTTGAGCAGCAGGTAAAACTTCGTTTTTAGACGCGAAGGCTTCCGCTCGGCCAATGATGATACAGTTGGTTACGATCAGTGGGATAAAGATACCCAAAGAGAGGTAAAGGCCATACGCGTAAGCGTTCATCAGAAGTTGAACACAGGTTACTAGTGAAGCAATGATCATCACGAACACTGGAATACGCACTTCTTTTGGCACATGGTTTCGAACCAAAGATACAGACACGTTCGAGCCGACTAGTACAAGCAAGGTAGCGATACCTAATCCAAGAGCGTTAGTCACAGTCGAAGAGACAGCCAACAGCGGACATAAGCCAAGGAGTTGCACTAGGGCAGGGTTATTGGCCCACATGCCATTTTTAATTAGTGTTTTATGGTCACTCATTATTCACCACCACAATTTAGAGGTTGAGCAAGCAATGCTTGGTTGTTTTGATTAACGTATTGCACCGCTTGTTTCACTGACTTAACGACAGCTCTTGGCGTAATGGTTGCGCCAGTGAACTGGTCAAAGTCACCACCATCTTTACGAACCTTCCAACGATCAAGATTAGAATCCGTCACTTGCTTACCAGCAAATGAGAGAATCCAATCACTCACACGAAGATCAATTTTATCACCCAAACCTGGAGTCTCTTGGTGAGAAAGCACGCGAGTACCTAAAATCGAACCGTCAATCTTAATCCCAACAATGACCTTAATCGCGCCGTTGTAGCCATCTGGTGCAATCGCTTCGATCGCAATCGCACTTGGCTCACCATTGAGTTTAGCAATGTAAGCTGGCATCGCTTGTTCAGTTCCTAGCTCTTCTGCTTGAACCAGAGTACAGGCTGAAAACAGTTCATTATCGTGCAGATCGTGCGGGATCACTTGGTTAAGCACAGACAGTAATTGAGCCTGTTCTTGCTGCTTAATCTGATCTTTGGTCAGGTAGTGAGTTACCGCGACCAAACCTGTAGAAGCACACGCAAAAATCGCGAGTACAAGGCCGTTTTTCTTAATTGCATTTAGCATGGTATCCGCTCCTTAGTGGCCATATGTACGAGGTTTGGTGTAGTAGTCAATCAGTGGAACACACATGTTGGCTAACAATACAGCAAACGCCACGCCATCAGGGAAGCCACCCCAACTGCGGATAATAAAGACTAACCCGCCAATCAGGGCACCAAATACCAAGCGACCTTTCACTGTCGTCGAGGCTGAAACCGGATCGGTTGCAATGAAGAATGCACCAAGCATGGTTGCCCCAGACAGTAGATGAATGGTCGGTGATGCGGTTTCACCGGGAGTGAACATCAAGAACACTAGGCTAAATAGGGTTAAACTGGCCAGAAATGCCACTGGGATATGCCATTGAATCACGCGTTGTTTGATGAGCACCAAGCCACCGACTAAGTAAGCAAGGTTAACCCATTCCCAACCCAAGCCTGCTAACCAACTGAATTGTGGTTGAGACAGAGCTTCAGAAGCCGTGTTACCTGCCGTTAGTGCGGTTTTGAAGGCATCGAGTGGCGTCGCCATAGTGGTGCCATCAATACCAAGGCGTGCTTGTTGTAAAGACAAGCCTTCATTATTGAAACCAGTAAAGATCATCAAGAAGGAGTCAACAAAGCTCGTAGCTTCAGCAGTTAAACTGGTCGGCGCATTCCAGCTGGTCATTTGAACTGGGAATGAGATCAGCAAAACAACGTAAGCCACCATCGCGGGATTAAATGGGTTTTGCCCAAGGCCGCCATAAAGGTGTTTTGCGATGATGATAGCGAAGAACATACCTATCACTAGAATCCACCACGGAGAGTGTGGGGGAATAGCGACACTGAGTAGCCAAGCGGTGACAACAGCACTGTAATCACGTAGCGCCATCACTGGTGGGCGCTTTCTTAGCAGCATGATTGCCGCTTCAAAGGTAACCGCAAGTGCGATAGCAAATACTAACTGGATGAGCGTACCCCATCCGAAGAAGTAGGTTTGAGCTAGTAGACCTGGCAATGCACAAATAGCGACCCATTTCATCAGATCTGGGGTGCTTCTACGACTGTGTGCGTGCGGTGAGCTGGCGATAAAGAAGGCCACTACTCTTTCTCCTCATTATTCTTTTTATCTAGCTCTTGCTGCGCCTTTCTTGCTTTAGCACGAGCAATTGCGGCAGCAACCGCTGCTTTCTTGGGATCGACTGGTTCTTGTTGAGTTTCAGTCTTTAATTCAACTACAGGTTCAACCACAGATTCAGGTGTTTCTGCTGACTCTTCCTGTTTCGCTTGTTGTGCCTTTCTTGCTTTAGCGCGAGCTATTGCCGCGGCAACAGCAGCTTTCTTATGATCGACTGACTCTTGTGGATCCTCAGTTTCAGGAGTTTCAGTTGTCTCTTCTTGCTTAGCTTGTTGAGCTTTCTTCGCTTTAGCACGAGCGATAGCTGCAGCAACCGCGTCTTTCTTAGCATCGCCAGTACTTTCAACCGGAGCTTCAGAAGCTGATTCTGTTTGTTGTGCTTTCTTCGCTTTAGCGCGAGCAATGGCCGCAGCGACAGCATCTTTCTTAGCATCGCCAGAACTTTTAACCGGAGCTTCGCTTGCTGTTGGAGTAGAAGATTCCGCTTGTTGAGCCTTCTTGGCTTTAGCGCGAGCAATAGCCGCAGCGACAGCATCTTTCTTGGCATCGCCAGTGCTTTTAGCTGGAGCTTCACTTTCGGTTTGAGCAGCTGATTCTGCTTGTTGTGCTTTCTTGGCTTTAGCGCGAGCGATAGCTGCAGCGACAGCATCTTTCTTAGCGTCGCCAGTACTTTCAGCCGGAGCCTCACTTGCGGTTTGAGTAGCTGATTCTGCTTGTTGAGCTTTCTTTGCTTTAGCACGAGCGATAGCTGCAGCAACAGCATCTTTCTTAGCGTCGCCAGTACTTTCAGCTGGAGCTTCACTTTCGGTTTGAGTAGCTGATTCCGCTTGTTGAGCTTTCTTGGCTTTAGCGCGAGCAATGGCCGCAGCGACAGCATCTTTCTTAGCGTCGCCAGTACTTGCAACTGGAGCCTCGCTTTCTGTTTGAGTAGAAGATTCCACTTGTAGAGCCTTCTTGGCTTTAGCGCGAGCAATAGCTGCAGCGACGGCATCTTTTTTGCCATCACCAGAGCTTTCAGCAGGAGCATCAGTTGCTGCTTGTTGTGCCTTGCGCTCTCGAGCTTGTCGTTTACGTTCTTCACGCAGTTTCGACATTTCAGAATTGTCTGGTTCAGCGCTATCCGCTTTCTGAGCCGCAGCTTGTTTTGCTTTTGCCTTGGCAATCGCAGCAGCAACCGCAGGTTTCACCGCTGGTTCCGCAACAGGAGCTTGGCCTGCCGCGGCTTTTTGTGCCTTAACACGCGCAATCGCCGCAGCAATTGCATCGTCACCGTCGGCTGATTTCATGTCTTTACGACGGTTGTCAGCTGCTTTCTTAAAGCGGTTTTCACGTTCTGCTTTGTCGCGCTCCATACGAGCGTTTTTCTCTTCGAAACGAATCTTGGCGCGCTCTGCTGCAGCGGCTTCATCTTTTCGAGTTTTGATCTCAGCTTTTGCTTGGCGGTAGTACTGAACAAGAGGAATTTCACTTGGGCAGACAAATGCACAAGCTCCGCATTCAATACAGTCTTTAATATTCAGTTCTTCACACTTATCCAACTCGTTGGCTTTCGCATGCCATTGCAGTTGTTGAGGAAGAAGTGATGCGGGGCAAGCCTCGGCACACGCGCTACAACGAATACATTCCATCTCGTAAGTGCTTGGAGAGATCTCACGACGCGTTGGCGCTAAAATACAGTTCGACGTTTTAGTGATTGGCACATTGGCATGTGGCAAGGTGAAGCCCATCATAGGGCCACCCAAAATCAAACGCGGCAGCTTTTTATCGGCTTTGTAGCCAAACTCTTCAAGTAACTCATGTACTGGTGTGCCTAATAGCGCCCAAACGTTACGAGGTTGCTTGAAGGTTTTACCGGTTAAAGTCACCACGCGGTTAACCACAGGTTCACCGTCGATTACTGCTCTCTTAATTGAATAAAGAGAGCCGACGTTTTGAACTAAAACACCTATGTCTGCAGGAATGCCGCCAGCTGGAACCTCTTTATTGGTGAGGATCTTTATGAGCTGTTTCTCACCACCCGAAGGGTATTTGGTTGGGATAACACGAATGACGATATCTTTGTCTTTCGCTGCAATCTCAAGTGCTTTTATTGCGTCTGGTTTGTTGTCTTCAATACCGATCACGGTCAGTTTTGGTTGAAGGATGTGTTCAACCACTTCGATGCCTTTTAATACTTCATCTGCATGTTCTTGAAGCAATTTGTCATCTGAGGTGATGTAAGGCTCACATTCCGCAGCATTGACGATCAAAATGTCAGTACGACCAAGGCCTGACTGAAGCTTTTTCGCGGTAGGGAAGCCTGCGCCGCCCATGCCTGAGATACCAGCTTGGCGAATTACATCAAGCAGTTCGTCTGAGGTCTTTGTTGAAAAGTCTTCAACTGGATGTTTTTCGATCCAAGTGTCTAAGCCGTCAGGTTTAATGACCACACTGAGCTCGCTCAAACCCGAAGGGTGAGCGGTAGTTCTTGATTCGATAGCAGTAATCACGCCCGATGTTGGTGCATGTACCGGCAATGTAAAACCTGTATCCAAGGCTGTCAGTTGTTGGCCTTTTAGCACAGTGTCACCCGCAGCAACCAATAAGTTACCTGGCTTACCGATGTGCTGTTTCACTGGAAGAACGATTTCTTCTGGGAGCCTTGCATGCACGATATCAGTAGTATTCGACTGTTTCTTGTTTTCAGCAGGGTGCACACCGCCCGGGAAGTTCCAAATAGAGCCCGTGCGAATTTGTTCAATTAAAGAGATCATACTAACCCTATGCTTTAGGCTCTGACGCGGTCGCATCAGTTGCTTGGTTAGTGATATCAGTAACAGGAATGATGTTCATCTGCCATTTCCAATTTTCAGTCGTTGTTGCCACTGGAATCATTTCGATACAGTCAGTAGGGCACGGTGCGACACATAGATCACAACCTGTACATTCATCTTTGATTACTGTGTGAAGTGCCTTGGTGCCACCAACAATGGCGTCGACAGGGCAGGCTTGAATGCATTTGGTACAGCCAATACACATATCTTCATGAATGAAGGCAACGGTTTTTACTTTGTTATCTAAGTCATGAGCGGAGTCTTCAACTTCTACGCCCATTAAGTCTGCGAGCTTCTCAATGGTTGCTTGGCCGCCTGGAGGACACTTGTTGATCTTGTCTCCGTTCGCGATCGCCTCTGCGTATGGGCGACAACCAGGGTAGCCACACTGACCACATTGAGTTTGCGGTAAAATGGTATCGATTTGATCGACGATCGGATCGGCTTCTACTTTAAAGCGAATAGAAGCAAAGCCTAAGATAGCGCCAAAAATTGCGGCTAAAACGGCGAGTGCAATGATTGCAATTAAGATGGTACTCATGCTTACTTCACCAACCCAGTAAAGCCCATAAATGCCAGAGACATTAGACCTGCTGTGATCATCGCAATCGACGCGCCTTTGAATGGCATTGGAACATCAGCAACCGCAATACGTTCACGCATCGCAGCAAATAGGATCAATACAAGAGAGAAACCCACCGCTGCGCCGAAACCATAGATGATCGACTGAATGAAGTTGTGGTTTTCATTGATGTTCAGAAGTGCCACACCTAATACCGCACAGTTGGTGGTGATAAGAGGCAGAAAGATACCCAATAGGCGATAAAGGGTAGGGCTAGTTTTGTGAACGACCATTTCCGTAAATTGAACAACCACCGCAATAACCAAGATGAAACTCATGGTACGCAGGTATTCAATACCCAGAGGGGTAAGGATGTAGGTTTCTACTAGGTATGCAGATACCGACGCTAACGTTAGAACGAAAGTCGTCGCGAGGCCCATGCCAATAGCAGTCTCCAACTTCTTGGAGACGCCCATAAATGGACATAGCCCTAAAAACTTCACTAGCACAAAGTTATTGACTAGCACTGTGCCAACCAACAACAAAAGGTATTCGGTCATAATGGATTAATTCTTGAGATTCCGATCCCGATATTATCCTGTTTTGCTCACCTAATAACAACCAAGGATCACTAGGGATTTAGACACTTGGTGAAAAAAACATCAGGTAATCGATTGATTACCAAAGCTGCAGTAAGTATAGACATAGATTTTGACGGTGTGAGCGTGCAGCGGTATATCACAATGATCTTTGTCTGATCATTTGAGTACTCAGTGATTTCACTTTTGTCTTCGGCCAAAAGGTCGAAATTGGTTGAAGTAAATAGCGAACTTTTGAGTCAATTGATTGTTGCTAACTCAAGGCTGTTGCTCGGTTGCTTAGAGGGCTTTTAGGAAAGTGAGTACGTTAAAACGCAAAAAGCCGCATCGAGTGATGCGGCTTCTTTAAATTTGGCCCCCTTGTCGAGACTTAAACGCGGGCGGGTAGCACGGTCCGACGATTCGGGTGTGATATTAACTTGGAACAAGTTAGTCGCAGTTATATACGAAAAAAGCCCAATCTTTCGATTGAGCTTTTTTCTGAATTTGGCTCCCCTTGCAAGACTTGAACTTGCGACATACGGATTAACAGTCCGCCGTTCTACCAACTGAACTAAAGGGGAATTGCTTGTTAGCGACGCGAATTCTAATAAGACTCCTATTTTCTGTCAATAAAAAATAACAGAAAAAAATAAGATAAAAAACTTTACTTTCTTGAACGCCTTATCAGATTTAGCTTTGCTTTAGTTATCCACCAAAATTGTGGATAAGTATGTGCGTGAAACTTTAACAACAATAATTGGGATAAATCTGAAAATGTTAAAATCTGCGGTAACGTGATGTATTTAAAAGTTTTATATCGAAACATTACGATTGTATAACTTTTTAAGATTATAAAATAAACAGTAAAACAAGTGCTATTTTAAGATTTTTTGGGGAAAAGTAGTGGATTAAAAATCGAGTAATTTAGCTGAAGAGATCTTGCAGGGGCACGGATAATACCAAGTTCCAAAAATAAAAGCTATAACTGATATCTAATCTTAAGATGCATTTCTCTAGATAATAGTTGCAACGACACTCCTCCTAGAGTGACAATGACCTGATTAAATAAACAGTATGGAAATGGCGACCTATGAGTAAACTCTTTGACTTGGTATCGGACTACAGTCCGTCCGGTGACCAGCCGACGGCAATTACCAAATTATTAGATGGACTAGATTCTGGTTTGGCGCATCAAACTCTATTAGGGGTAACGGGCTCTGGTAAAACCTTTACCCTGGCTAACGTCATTTCCCAATCACAAAGACCTGCCATTCTGTTAGCACCGAATAAGACGTTGGCTGCTCAACTTTATGGTGAGATGAAATCCTTCTTTCCAAATAATGCCGTTGAGTACTTCGTATCTTACTACGATTACTACCAGCCTGAAGCGTATGTACCAACCACGGATACGTTCATTGAGAAAGATGCGTCGGTGAATGCTCATATCGAGCAGATGAGACTTTCGGCGACCAAGGCCTTATTAGAGCGAAAAGACGCCATCATTGTGGCTTCTGTATCGGCTATCTATGGTCTTGGTGATCCTAAATCGTATTTGAAAATGATGCTTCACTTGAGTCGTGGTGAGGTCATGGATCAGCGTGATATTTTGCGCCGTTTGGCGGAGCTACAATATTCAAGAAACGACGTCGCATTTGAACGAGGTCAATTTCGCGTGCGTGGTGAAGTGATTGATATCTTCCCGGCTGAATCTGACCAAGATGCCGTGCGAATTGAAATGTTCGATGATGAAGTGGATTGCATCAGTATCTTTGACCCACTAACTGGTGCGGTTAAGCAAAGAGACCTGCCTCGCTTTACGGTTTATCCAAAAACGCACTATGTCACTCCACGAGAGAAAATCCTTGAAGCGATTGAGAAGATTAAGGATGAGTTGCGAGATAGAGCTCAATATTTAAAAGACAATAATAAGCTTCTAGAAGAACAGCGTATCTCTCAAAGAACTCAGTTTGATATCGAGATGATGACCGAGCTGGGCTTCTGTTCTGGTATCGAAAACTATTCACGATACTTGAGTGGCCGTGCTGAAGGGGAAGCGCCTCCGACGTTATTTGATTACTTGCCTGATGATGGTCTGTTGATTATCGATGAGTCACACGTGACCGTGCCGCAAATTGGCGCCATGTATAAAGGTGACCGTTCGCGTAAGGAAACTCTAGTTGAGTTTGGTTTCCGTCTGCCTTCGGCATTGGATAACCGTCCAATGAAGTTTGAAGAATTTGAGTCTATAGCCCCGCAAACGATTTTTGTGTCGGCCACGCCAGGCAATTACGAAATCGAGAAATCAGATGGTGAGATTGCTGATCAAGTGGTGCGTCCTACTGGTTTGTTAGACCCAATTATCGAAGTAAGGCCTGTCGCGACTCAGGTTGATGACCTATTGTCTGAAATCAGAATACGTTCAGTGAAAGAAGAGCGTGTACTTGTCACGACGCTAACTAAGCGAATGGCAGAGGACTTAACTGAATACCTGAGTGAGCATGGCGTTAAAGTTCGTTACTTGCACTCTGATATCGATACCGTTGAACGCGTAGAAATTATCAGAGACCTACGTTTGGGCGAGTTTGACGTGTTAGTGGGCATTAACTTACTTCGAGAAGGTTTGGATATGCCGGAAGTATCGCTGGTGGCGATTCTTGATGCTGATAAAGAGGGCTTCTTACGTTCTGAGCGTTCTTTGATACAGACCATTGGCCGTGCAGCTCGTAATTTGGAAGGTCGAGCAATTCTATATGGTGACTCGATTACTAAGTCAATGAGAAAGGCGATTGATGAAACCGACCGCCGTAGAGAGAAACAGCAGGCCTATAACGAAGAGCAAGGTATTACGCCGCAAGCGCTTAAACGTAATATCAAAGACATTATGGAACTGGGTGATCTAACCAAGTCGAAACAACAGCGACAATCTAAGCAAGTTCCACTATCTAAGGTGGCAGAACCTTCTGAAAACTATGCAGTGCTGACGCCACAACAGCTCGATAAAGAGATCAGTAAACTGGAAGCGGCGATGTATCAGCATGCTCAGAACTTGGAATTTGAATTGGCGGCACAGAAGCGTGATGAAATTGAACAATTGAGAAAGCAGTTTATTTCTAATAGCTAACCTTACTTCTTACTTAAGGCGTTTATACCCATATAATAAGAATTGAGAGTGCTTCAGACAAAAAACAGCCAGTAGGAAACGTTCTACTGGCTTACGTTTGTGGACACTCTGTCCACTAACAACGTCAGTTGGCTAGGTGACCCGAAGGTCACTTAGATAACTGCATCGTTCGTGCCAAATAGATAACACATTGATTGTTTGAAGCAAGCAAACGAACACAGTATAAATAGTGTGGTTAATTTGCATAATGCAAAGCGGAATGCGATTATAATAAGAAATGCAAATTATAAATGGCTAGGATATGCAATCAAAAACGTTAGATAACAAATCGAAGTATTTGTTAATGGTAGAAGATACCGCGTCGGTAGCAGCGTTATATCGATCGTATCTTACACCGCTCGAAATTGATATTAACATTGTAGGTACTGGCCGCGATGCAATCGAGAGTTTGAACCATCGAATCCCAGACCTCATTTTATTAGATCTACGCCTGCCCGATATGACGGGTATGGATGTACTGTTTGCTGTAAAACAAAAATATCCGGAAGTTCCCGTTATCTTCATGACTGCTCACGGCTCTATTGATACCGCAGTAGAAGCCATGCGACATGGTTCCCAAGATTTCCTTATCAAGCCGTGTGAAGCCGACCGACTTCGTATTACGGTGAACAACGCGATCCGCAAAGCCACTAAACTTAAAAATAGCTCGGAACATCCAGGAAATCAGAACTATCAAGGCTTTATTGGCAGTAGTCAAACCATGCAGCAGGTTTACCGAACGATCGATTCTGCCGCATCGAGCAAAGCCAGTATTTTCATCACAGGTGAAAGTGGTACGGGTAAAGAGGTATGTGCTGAAGCCATTCACGCTGCGAGTAAGCGTGGCGATAAGCCATTTATCGCAATTAACTGTGCAGCGATTCCTAAAGATTTGATTGAGAGTGAATTGTTTGGTCACGTTAAAGGGGCCTTTACTGGAGCAGCAACGGATCGACAAGGCGCAGCTGAACTTGCAGATGGTGGAACCCTGTTCCTCGATGAATTGTGCGAAATGGACTTAGAGCTGCAAACTAAGCTACTCCGCTTCATTCAAACTGGTACCTTTCAAAAAGTCGGCTCTTCGAAGATGAAGAGTGTGGATGTTCGTTTCGTATGTGCAACGAACCGCGACCCTTGGAAAGAAGTTCAAGAAGGTCGCTTTAGAGAAGATTTATACTACCGTTTATATGTGATTCCACTGCATTTGCCGCCATTGCGTGAGCGTGGTGAAGATGTCATCGAAATTGCATATTCATTGCTGGGTTATATGTCTGTCGAAGAAGGCAAGGCGTTCGTACGTTTTGCTGAAGAAGTACTCGATCGCTTTAATCAATATGAGTGGCCGGGGAACGTTCGTCAGTTACAAAATGTGTTGCGAAATGTAGTGGTACTGAATAATGGTAAAGAGATTACTCTCAATATGCTTCCACCGCCATTGAACCAACCAATTGAAAACAGTCTCCGTTTAAAAGAGAAGCAGAACGAAGACATCACGGTAAAAGATATTTTCCCATTGTGGATCACTGAGAAAACGGCTATCGAACAGGCCATCAAAGCGTGTGACGGTAACGTTCCTCGTGCGGCAGGTTTCTTGGATGTCAGTCCATCGACGATATACCGAAAATTGCAAACATGGAATGCGAAGCAGTAATCACCAAATAATAAGAAAAGAGCAATGATGATAATATTAAATCAGCAAAAAGTTGATGAGCTTGCCGGTGAAATAGGGCAAGAGAATGTCCCAGTGTTACTGGAAATATTTTTAGGTGAACTGAAGGGATACTACGAACATTTGGAGCTAAATAAAGAGTCAGACACATCTAAGTATTTAGCGGATATTAGCCATGCACTTAAGAGTAGTGCTGCGAGCTTTGGTGCGGACTCTTTGTGTAGTTTCGCGATTAGCCTAGACGCAAAAGTGAAACAAGCGCTGCCAATGACAGAGGTCGACTTTCAAGGTATGCAGGATATTTTGTTATCCACCTACCAAGAGTACCAGCAGTTAATGACAGAGCTTTAACGCGGTCAATTATCACTAAAGTGGTCAGTCATCAATGAACTTAAAAAGGAGCATCGTGCTCCTTTTTGTTTTTGTTTGGTAAGTAGATTCAGAAAACCGAGTTAAACCAACTGATCCCTAATTGCTTGTTGGAGTTTTAAACGGTCGTGTCGCCAATCTCGATTAGGAGAGGCAAGGTCAGTAGTCACGCAATTCCATAGCCCTTCAAGTTCCGGATGGGGCGCGTTACCCAAAACAATGTCGATCTTTCTTGTCTTGCAGGTACGTTCACACCACTCCAATTGCTCTTGTAGCGTCATTTTCCCTGCAGGTCCATGCTCTGGCGACAGGTTTTCAACGAAGATAACCTTGGCTTTAGTATTATCTGCGATCGCTTTACCAATCTCTGGCAGTAGAAGGGGCGGCATAACACTGGTTAGAAAACTTCCCGGACCAAGTACGATACAGTCTGCTTGTTCGACAGCTGCAACGGCTTCTCTGGTCGCAGGCACTTCTGGAGACAAGTCCATCATGCGCAGTTTTTCTGTCATGTCATCAACGTTGGTTTCGCCGGTTACCCAACGGCCGTCCATTGATAAAGCGGTGAGATCGGAAGGGTGTTCCGTCATTGGTACAATATTTACATCGACCTTAAGCATGTTACGAATCAGGTTGATTGCTTCCAATGGGCGAACAGAAAGGTTGTCTAGCGCAGTAAGCATCAGGTTTCCAAGGTTGTGACCATCGAGTTCACCTTGACCGCGAAATCGGTATTCGAACATCATCGAACTGATCGAAGGCTCGGTGATTAGCTGGTTGATACAGTTACGAGTATCACCCCAAGCGATGCCACCTTGGCAATCTCGAATACGCCCGGTTGATCCACCGTTATCTGTCGTTGCAACAATGCCTGTCGCATTGCTACCAAAGTCTTTTAATGCCGCAAGCATACGACCTAAGCCGTGACCACCACCAATTGCGACCACTTTTTTTGAAGAGTAAATATTCATTTTTTGTTCTTGTTAGATTATTACCAACTATAATTTAGGTTAAATGCTTCTCGTCAGATACTCAACAAGAGTTATTTTGAGGGTTTGATACGTTTTTTTTGCCGATGTGACTCGTTTTTTGTCATCAAAGCTAGATTCACGTACAAATATTAAGTATTTTATTACTCAGCTACTGCGCGTGTGAATATAAAGCGCAGTTGCCATAACTCCGAGCTCTCGCATGCTAAGTCGCACAGTGGTATTTGCTGTACCGATACGCATCAAGAGCCAGTGACATGTTGTCACAAGGGCTTAATTGGAAATGATTATGCCTCCCGTGTTTGGAAAGGTGTTCCGTGGCGCAACAATTCGAAGATAGATTCCATCGCAAGTTTTATTACTTGCGCTTGTCGGTTACAGACGTCTGTAACTTTAAATGTACTTACTGCTTGCCAGATGGTTATAAACCGTCAGGGCAAAAAAACTCGTCTTTTTTAAGTGTTCCTGAGATCAAACGCGTTGTTAAAGCGTTTGCTGATTGTGGTACCTCAAAGATCCGCATTACTGGCGGAGAGCCGAGTCTGCGTAAAGACTTTCCTGAAATCATACATACCGTTGCTTCTACTCCAGGCATCGAAAAAGTAGCTACCACAACGAATGGCTACCGCATGGAGAAACAAGTAGGGCAATGGCGTGATGCTGGTTTAACCCATATAAACGTGAGCGTGGATAGCTTAGATTCGCGCATGTTCCATCAGATCACTGGTGAGAATAAGTTTACTGAGGTTATGCGAGGTATTGATAAAGCGTTTGAGGTTGGCTTTGAACAAGTCAAAGTCAACGTAGTATTAATGAAAGACCTCAACAGTCAGGAATTACCAGCCTTCCTTAATTGGATCAAAGACAAACCTATTCAATTACGTTTTATCGAGCTGATGAAAACCGGCGAGATGGACGAGTTGTTCGATAAACACCATGTGTCTGGCGTTGCGATTCGCAACCAGCTTATTGCTAATGGTTGGCTGTTAAAAGTCAAAGCCGTTAATGATGGCCCTGCGCAAGTGTTTGTCCACCCAGACTACCAGGGTGAAATCGGTTTGATCATGCCTTACGAGAAAGACTTTTGTGAGAGTTGTAACCGACTGCGTGTTTCTGCGACCGGTAAACTTCACTTATGTCTGTTTGGCGACCATGGTGTTGAACTGAGAGATCTGATTCAAGAAGATCAACAAGAGCAAGAGCTCATTGATCGAATTCAGGCTCAGCTTCAAACCAAGTCCGTTAGCCACTTCTTACATGATGGCAACAGCGGCATGACTCCAAATTTGGCGTCAATCGGCGGTTAACCCGCTATATACTCTAAAGCATTTTATCGCTCAGCTTCTTTAATCTGGGCGAATCAGTCTAGGGCGTGTTGCTCTTTCGAGCTGATTTTTGCAGCGAGTTGCTGGGTATTTATACAAGGCAGAGGCTTTGATGTGTAGCT
>NZ_JBFSRZ010000067.1:0-22771 GCF_041466065.1 Vibrio sp. 10N.239.312.C11 | reverse complement strand
CCTCGCCGCGATTAAAACGCTTTTATCTCGAACAAAATTTAACCACGAAAGGTCAGCACGCCCTAGCAACATAGACACTTTAGTTGGATAATACTGGCTCAATAAGACGACGATAAGACAGGGATGTATGGAAATTACGCCGAATGAACGCGATGCAGTATATAAAACGATTTTTTCTCGCCGAGATGTTCGTGGTCAGTTTCTTCCTGATGAGATCCCAGAAGACGTTTTGATGCGTGTGCTAACCGCAGCGCACCATGCTCCCAGTGTTGGCTTTATGCAGCCTTGGGATTTTGTCGTTGTCCGTGATATCGAAACCAAGCAACAAATCAAAGCCGGTTTTAATCAGGCTCATGCGGAATCCGCGGAAATGTTCACCGATGAAAAGCAGGCAATGTATAAGCGTCTAAAGTTGGAAGGCATCGTCGAATCACCGATCGGTGTCTGCGTGACTTGCGATCGCAACCGAACCGGAAAGGTCGTGTTAGGTAGAACCATCAAACAAGAGATGGATCTGTACAGCACCGTGTGTGCGGTTCAAAACCTATGGCTGGCAGCTAGAGCCGAAAACCTAGGCTTAGGGTGGGTGAGTATCCTGCATGACTCAACACTGCGAGACGCATTAGATATACCAGAAAACATCGATATTGTGGCGTACCTGTGCATTGGTTACGTTGACCACTTCAAAGATAAGCCAGAACTTGAAACCATGGGTTGGTTACCAAGAAGAGACGTCAATTCAGCGATTCATGAAGGTAAGTGGAATCCTAGGCAGTTAGAGACTGATGAAAAGTAACAGCTACGCTAGGAATACTGATATTAAGATCTAAAAAAGGGCTCATTGAGCCCTTTTTGATACTTGCTTTAAACTGAGATCTTAAGCGATCTCAATCTTCTCAGCTTGGTTCTGCTCTACCATTGACAGTGCCAGCGCTTCCGCCGCTTTAATACCATCGATACCAGCAGATAGGATACCACCCGCGTAGCCTGCGCCTTCACCAGCAGGGAAGAAGCCCTTAAGGTTGATGCTTTGGTAGTCTTTACCACGCTTGATACATACAGGAGAAGACGTACGAGTTTCAACACCGGTTAGTAGGCCATCTGGCGTAGAGAAACCTTTGATCTTCTTCTCGAACGCTGGGATTGCTTCACGAATCGCTTCGATAGCAAAATCAGGCAGCGCTTTTGAAATATCAGTTAGGTGGATACCTGGCGTGAATGATGGTTTTACTTCACCGATTTCACTTGGATCGCGACCTTTCAGGAAGTCACCGATTTTCTGTGCAGGGGCGTCGTAGTTCTCGCCACCTAGAACATAAGCGGCACTTTCTAATTTACGTTGTAAGCGGATACCTGCTAGTGCGTCACCTGGGTAATCACGCTCTGGGTCGATACCCACAACGATGGCACTGTTTGCGTTACGTTCTGCACGAGAGTATTGGCTCATGCCGTTGGTTACTACGCGGCCTTCTTCAGAAGTCGCGGCAACCACAGTACCACCCGGGCACATACAGAAGCTGTATACAGTGCGGCCATTCTTACAGTGGTGTACTAATTTGTAGTCCGCTGCACCTAAGATAGGATTACCTGCGTTTTTACCGAAGCGAGCTTCATCGATCATCGCTTGCTTATGTTCGATACGGAAACCAACAGAGAAAGGCTTAGCTTCCATGTAAACGCCACGTTCGTGCAGCATTTCAAACGTGTCACGAGCACTGTGGCCAACAGCCAGTACAACGTGGCGAGATTTGATCTCTTCACCGTTAGAAAGCGTCAAGCCAGTGATTTGACCGTCTTCCATGTGAACGTCATCAACGCGAGTGCTGAATCGGATTTCGCCACCTAGCTCAATGATAGAAGCACGCATCTTCTCGATCATGGTAACCAGTTTAAAGGTACCGATGTGCGGCTTACTTACGTATAGGATTTCTTCAGGTGCACCTGCAGCAACGAATTCTTCGATTACTTTACGGCCGTAGTGCTTTGGATCTTTAACTTGGCTGTAAAGCTTACCGTCAGAGAATGTACCTGCGCCGCCTTCACCAAACTGTACGTTTGATTCAGTGTTCAGTGTACGCTTACGCCAGAAACCAAAGGTATCTTTCGTACGTTCACGAACTTCTTTACCACGCTCAACGATGATTGGATTGAAGCCCATTTGAGCAAGCACTAGGCCTGCGAACAAACCACAAGGGCCAAAACCGATAACGACAGGGCGCTCAGTTTGGTTCTCAACCGCTTTAGCCACGAATTTGTACTCCATGTCAGGAGTCACTTTTACATGCGGGTCGCTAATGAATTGCTCTAACAACTCAGCTTCGTTTTCAACGAGAACATCAAGCGTGTAGATAAGTAAGATTTTTGATTTCTTACGAGCATCGTAGCCACGTTTAAAGATATTAAAAGAAAGTACCTGATCAGAATTAATGCCAAGCTTCGCTTCAATAGCGTCTTGAATGGCTGATTCTTCGTGGTCTAGAGGGAGTTTAATTTCGGTTAAACGTATCATTTCGATGTCTCGTCTTTATAGGTGTCTTAGCTAGACCGCTTCTAAACGCAGAGTTTGATGAAAACGCTGATGTTGAAAGAAGCGATAAGCTCACAATGGCGCGCATTTTACGAGAAATTGATTTATCTGTCATACTAATTTGGAAACATGGAGCAAATAGACACGATATTAGAGCCGTATGATGTTGAATTTTGCCTTGGGATGAGTATTATCCTCCATTCTTCAATTTTGACTAACTTATAGAGCAGAGCATCATGGCATTTGTCGTAGGCGATAACTGTATTCAATGTAAATACACAGACTGTGTGGCGGTATGCCCCGCAGATGCGTTCCATGAAGGCCCGAATTTCATGGTAATCAACCCAATCGAATGCATTGATTGTGGTTTATGTGTACCTGAATGCGATGCTCAAGCGATCTTCCAAGAAGATGATCTGCCAGAAGATCAAAAGATCTTTATTGAAGTGAATGCCGAGCTTGCCGAAATCTGGCCGGTACAAACTGAAGTTAAAGCACCGATGGATGAAGCTGAAAAGTGGAATGGTGTCGCTGATAAGTTGGCAATGCTAGAAAAGTAATTGTTGAAAAGAACTCAAATAAAAAGGCGTACTGATTTAATCAATACGCCTTTTTTAATATCTGAGCAGTGTCGACTGGCTCGTTAGCTTATGAAATTTAGCTATGCTGACGACGCATGTTGTCGAGAATAATACCTGTCGCCATTGCTACATTCAGAGACTCTGCGCCACCGAATGCTGGAATCGTAATCTTGTCTGTCACGAATTTAGCGGCGTGTTCACGAATACCGTGAGACTCACTGCCCATCAGTAAAATACCGTTGGCAGTAAATTCCGTCTTATGAACACTTTCACCTTCTAAGAACGCTCCGTAAACAGGCAGGTTCGCTTGCTCTAAGTATTCAGGTAAGTCTGTTTGGCTTACGTGTACTCGGCCAAAGCTGCCCATGGTCGCGCTGATCGTTTTCGGGTTGTATGGGTCTGCACAATCGCTGCTCGCAACGATATGCTTAATGCCATACCAGTCTGCTACGCGAATAATCGTACCTAGGTTGCCCGGATCAGATACACCATCCAGTGCAATCATTAACCCAGTAGCTTTTGGTAATTCAAACGTTGGAATCTCAACAACAGCAATCGCCGCATTGTTACTCACCAAAGTACTCGCTCTGGTTAGGTCATCCAGTGAAGCTTCAACACAATCAAACTCAAACAGTGACGCGTGATTTTCAGATAAGAAATCAGCCGTAGCAAAGACGTTCTTTACGACTAAGTCACTATTGAACAGCTCAAGTACGTTTTTTTCACCTTGAACTAGAAACAGGCCGTGGGCTTTACGTTGTTTCTTTTGGCCCAAAGCACGAAGGAGTTTTAATTGGTTTTTTGAAATCATGTTTTTATCCTAGATATAAGCCCGCGCATTATAGAGCAAAGGTTGGATAACCAAAAGCGTGATAACTCAATGCGATCCACTAAAAAGCAAAAGCAACCCACTTAAAAAAGAAAAGCGCACTAAATAGCGCGCTCTTATCTGATTTAATCATCTAACATTAAGCTGAACCCAAGATTAGCTGACCTGTATGATTAATATGGGGCAGGGTAGCGCTTAAACACTGTGTTGATATCGGTAAGGATCTCTTCTGACAACGGTTTGCTGAACGCTGCTACGTTCTCTTTCAGTTGTTCCATTGTGGTTGCGCCAATAATAGTGGAGGTGACACCATCAACTTGATTACACCACGCTAAAGCTAGTTGGCTCGGTGTAAATCCGTGAGCGTTCGCAACTTCGACATATCCTTTTACGGCTTCATTGGCAGACTCAGTGTCGCGGAAAATCCCTTTACGCTGCATGTAAGTCCAACGGCTTCCTTCTGGTCTCGCACCATCAATGTATTTGCCACTCAGCATGCCCGCTGCTAACGGTGACCATGGTAGGTAGGCGACGTCTTCGTGCACACAGTTTTCAATCAAATAAGGCCAGTCTTTCGCGTGCAGCAGGCTAAATTCATTCTGAATAGAGACCATTCGCGGTAAATCATGCTTCTCACTGAGTTTAAGGTAAGTGTTAATGCCCCAAGTGGTGTCATCAGACAAACCAACATGACGGATTTTTCCGGCTTTAATGCAGCCCGCTAGTGCTTGGAGGATCTCTAGCATCTCCGCTTCATGCTGCTTTCGGTCGATATCACTGAATCGAATATGATTCGGGAAATGCTTGCCAAAGTGAGGCGTCGTTCGGTTTGGCCAATGCAGTTGGTAAAGGTCGATATAGTCCGTTTGTAAACGCGCTAGTGAAGCGTCAACCGCTGCAATTACAGCTTCCCCCGTGATTGGCCCGCCATCTCGAACCCAAGGCAATCCCGGACCTGCAATTTTGCTGGCGATGATGACTTCTTGGCGGCGCTGCGGATTGCGAGCTAACCAGTTACCTATGATTGCTTCCGTTTTACCGTAGGTGTCTGGAGACGGTGGTACTGCGTACATCTCTGCGGTATCGATAAAGTTAATACCTTGGCTTAGCGAGTATTCGATTTGTTGGTCAGCTTGTTGTTGCGTATTTTGCAGCCCCCAAGTCATGCTGCCAAGGCAGATTCGGGAAACGGGAATTTGACTACTTCCTAATTTTGAGTATTCCATTAAATTCGGGGTTCCTGTAGTGAGGCTCGTTAGTGCTCGCAGTGTGGATATTGAAAGAGGGCGAGTGAGGAATGAAAACGAATATAAATTATTAGCACAAAATGGCAACACAGGGTATGGCTTGGACAAGTTTAATGAATCATTTCTCATTGCAACAAATGAGTCTGCTTGATGATTGAGAAGCAACATACAAAAGACGCGATAGATAACAAGGTGTTAATAGATCAGGCGCCTGAATGAAGCTGCATTGGGATAGGAGAAAGGTTCAGAGACAAAAGAGCTCTACATCAACGAGAAGTAGAGCTCTTTTTTAGGGGTTCTATAAACAAGTTCTGAGTATTGATTAAGTTACGAGGTCGCGTTGGTGTCAAAACCACCTTGAGATTGCGCCTGTCTTAGAGCTTCCTGCCTTTGAACTTCTTTCTCAGTTAATACTGGTTGAAGCGTTTCCTCAGAGGCTTGAGGAGAGAAAATGAAATATTTATTAATCGTCATAACTGTGTCTCCGTGTAACGTATGACAGATTCTGCATCAAGGATAAATTGTGATCATCATCCACTTTGTACTTTTTTTAGGCTGAGAGCGGAGGGCGTAGAATGCGTACAAAGCGATCGCTTATCATCCGTATGCAATGTTGAACTGACGAAACCCTCTGTTTTCAAGTATAGGAAGCGCATCTAATTTCGCACAACAATGATTTAGAGCAATTACATACATGGTCAGGGGCGTAAGATGAAAAGCCTCGCGACTGACTCTGCGTACGTATTTGTCTAAAAATACATCGCTTATCTATCTTAATAATTAGGTCAGTAAATCAATTACTTAATCCATGGTGAGATGAATTATGGAAAAGCTTGTAGAACGTTTCCTGAATTACGTTACTTTTGATACTAAATCCGATCCTTCTAATCAGCAATGCCCAAGTTCACCGGGTCAAATTACTTTTGCTGAAGCCTTAAAGTTAGAATTGGTTGCATTAGAGTTAGTTGATGTGTCTTTAGACGAAAATGGCTATTTGATGGCGAAACTGCCGTCGAATGTCGATTATCCAGTGCCTGCGATTGGCTTTGTGGCGCATATGGATACCGCTCCTGATGCTTCAGGAGCAAATGTGAAACCACAAGTGATTAAAGATTACCAAGGTGGAACGATTGAATTAGGTGAAAGTGGCGAGAGTTTGAACCCAAGCCAATACCCAGACCTTGATTCTTTACATGGTCACGACCTTATTACGACTGACGGCACAACTCTGCTTGGTGCCGATAACAAAGCGGGCATCGCTGAAATCATCAGTGCGATTGCTTACCTGAAAGCGAATCCAGACATCAAACATGGCGACATCTGCATTGGTTTCACACCGGATGAAGAGATTGGCCGCGGTGCGAACCTGTTTGACGTTGAAAAATTTGGCGCCGAGTGGGCGTACACCATCGATGGTGGGCCAGTAGGGGAGTTGGAATTTGAGAACTTTAATGCCACGAGCGCTGATGTTATCTGTCATGGCGTGAACGTTCACCCAGGTACCGCCAAAGGTAAAATGGTGAACTCAATGAACATTGCAGCGCAATTCCAACTGATGATGCCTGCACAAGAAACACCAGAGTGCACAGAAGGTTATGAAGGTTTTTACCACCTGAAGTCGGCTGAAATGGGGGTGGCTCGCTCTGAACTGGGATACATCATCCGTGATTTTGAACGTGAGGGTGTAGAAGCGCGTAAGGCATTCATGCAACAGAAAGTGGATGAGCTGAATGAGCGTCTTGAGAAAGGCCGTGTTGAGCTGGTGCTAACCGATAGCTACTTCAATATGAAAGAGATGGTTGAACCGCATCAACATATTATTGAATTAGCGAAGCAAGCGATGATTGAGTGTGATGTTGAGCCAATGATCAAGCCTATCCGAGGTGGTACAGACGGTGCTCGCTTATCTTTCATGGGGCTACCGTGTCCGAATATCTTTACCGGTGGCTACAACTTCCACGGTATTCATGAGTTCATTACCATTCAAGGCATGGAAAAAGCGGTAGAAGTGATCGTGAAACTCTCTCAACGTACAGCTATTCACTATCAAAAATAGCCGTCTAAAACGCGATATCTCTTTGTATTTTTGAGAGTATTCATTAATACTCTCTTTAAGTATAAGGGAGTACGCGATGAAAAAGTTAGTTTTACTTTGCACCCACTTAGCCGTGGGTGCTTTTGGTTTTGGGCTTGGTGTCTACGCACTACCTATCTTGATTGAGCCTGATTCTCCTTCCTCAAGTTCTGTTGAAGCGATCAGTCAGCAGGCGATCTATACAGGTGAGTTCACCAAAGACCGACAAGACAGTGACTTTTTGCATTGGGGAGAGGGCATCGTCTCTGTCTCTGAAAGTGCGATAGCTTTTGAAGGTGAATTGGCGCCGGGGCCGGATTATAAGGTTTACCTATCACCTAAGTTTATTGAAACCGAACAGGCATTCAATGACAGCAAGAGTGAGTTACTGAGAGTCGGAGATGTAAAAACATTCGACCGATTTATGGTTAACCTCCCAGAAGGTACTGATCTTAATCGATTTAATACGGTTGTGATTTGGTGTGAAACTTTTGGCCAATTTATTACTTCTGCCAAGATAAAATGATAGCCTTACTAGGGCGTGTTGATCTTTCGAACAAAATTTAACCGCGAAAGGTCAACACGGCCTAATAGCTGATAAAAGCATGAAAAGGAGCGCTCTATTTTTGAGTCCTTTTTTATAATGCGTTTATTGGATTGAGTCAGTCGCTGTAAAGCTCATCGCTTTAATGATCGTCGTTATAAAGCTTAATTGTTGTAATACAAAGGAATAAATAATGGAAAAGATGTGGCAAGTAATAGATTTCTTACTCGCTAATAAGTTTATTTTTAGTGTGCTGATCATCTGCATTATATTAATAATCCGACGAATCACTTTGTCTCGAATCCGTGGTGATGTCGCTTTTCTTAGTGAAGACCAACGTAACTGGATGTCACGTACCAAAAACGGCACATTCGCGATTATTGTTGTGACGTTATTCGTGCTGTGGAAATCCGAAATCAGCGAATTTGCGCTGTCTGTTACTGCTATTGCGGTTGCGATAGTCGTGGCTTCAAAAGAGATCATTCTCTGTTTTACTGGCTCTATTCAGCGTGCGAGTTCTCGCTCATTTCGAATTGGTGATTGGATTGAAGTGGGCAAAATCAGCGGTGAGGTGATTGAGCACAACTTGATGGCGACTGTGATTCAAGAAATCGATTTGTATCATGGGCAATATCACTTCACTGGCAAGACTGCCACGCTGCCTAATAGCATGTTCTTCACTTATCCGGTAAAGAACCTCAACTTCATGAAGCGCTATGTTTATCATAACTTTTTTGTGACGGTGAAAGACTTTGTAAACCTATACCCTATGGTGCCGGGTCTTATCGTGAAAATTGAAGAGCATTGTGAAGAGTTTATCGATGTTGCCCGTCGTTACAATGGTGTGATCGAAAAGCACGCCGGTGTTGACCTTCCGGGTTCTGAGCCTCACATCCATATCACAAGCAGTTCGACAGGTGAGCAAGAAGTGCACTTTATGATCTTCTGTCCGACCGAAAAAGCGATTCATTTAGAGCAAGATATTCGTAAAGATTTCATGGAAGCTTACGCGTTGGCATTTCCCTCAAGTGACTAATACGATGCTGGAAGCTAACAAGTCCGAATAAAAAGAAAGCCGAGAGCGATAATATCGACTCTCGGCTTTTTTGTATTTGAGATCTAGACTTAGACCTGAGACCTAGCGTTAGAGATTAATCCAGGTCAGCGAGTGGCAACCAGTCTACTTCTACACCAGCTTGCTCAAACATATCTTGGCTTATCTTGATCTTATCTCCCCAACGAGAAAGGAAATCTTCACTTTGCTCTGGGCAATGTACCGCTGAAATTCCAGTTTGGATGATTTTTGCTGCACAGTTCGGACAAGGGAAGTGAGTGACCCAAACTTCACAACTGTCTAAATCACGTTTAGCAAACAAGATTGCATTTTCTTCAGCGTGAAGTGTCTTGAGGTATTTCATCTCGCGATCGTCAGTATCCGCACTATCAGACACGCCATGTGGGTAGCCATTAAAGCCAACTGAAACAATACGGTTGTGCTTAGTGATGACGGCGCCGACTTGAGTTGAAGGATCTTTACTCCAAGAACCGACCAATTCCGCCATTTGATAGAAACGTTTAGCCCATTTTGAAATCATGAGAATTCCTTAACAATTAAATGTGAATGCTTATCTGCCCGACAATACATGATGTTAGACAATATCCATAGAGAACAAAAGCTGAGAGGTTGATTTACTTAGAAATTGTAACGCGTTTGTAATTACTTTATAAGCACTTAGTTTCAATTAACATATTGATACACTTTGGTTCGTTATAATTGATATTCCTCGGACAATAGTAACGGGTGTGTTACGTAAATTTTATACTGTTCAAATACTAACAAGTGACGGTATAACTATGCGTAAAAAGTTGATCCTTACGGCTCTTGCAAGCTCTCTTATTCTTGCTGGATGTGGGCAAGATGCTCAAAATGCCAAGCAAGCGCCTCTACCTCTCGTAGCAGTACAGGATGTTAGCGTTGTTTCTCACCAGCAAAGTAAGTCGTACATCGGTCGTATTGAAGCCGTTGAAGACACGGCTATCACAGCGCAGGTTTCTGGCTATCTACAAAGCCGTCATTTCAATGAAGGTCAAATGGTCGAAAAGGGGCAATTACTGTACTCCATTGAACCCTCTTCATTTGAAGCTGAAGTAGCAAGCGCAAAAGCGTCTGTTGCTCAAGCGAACGCGAACCTTAAAAAAGCCGAGCTTGATTTTAACCGAGGTAAGAACCTTCTCCCTAAGGGGAGTATTTCTCAATCGGAATTTGATGCATTGACAGCAAACTTATTGGGTTCTCAGGCACAGCTTGAAGCAAGTCAAGCACAACTCAATGCAGCCAATGTCCAGCTTTCTCATACCAAAATTATTGCGCCTTTCTCTGGACGAATCAGTGACACCAAAGTGAGCACGGGTGATCTGGCTTCACCGTCTTCAGGTGTATTAACCACCTTGGTTAGCCTAGATCCAATCCATGCATCGTTCAGCATCAGTGAGCGTGAGCGTATTGAGCTGGGTATGGATCGTATCGAAGGCGACGGCAGCAGCGATTCTGCAGGTGTTGAAGTTCAGATCATGCTTGAGAATGGTGAAGCGTTCGAACATCTAGGTCAGCTTGATTTCTTGGGTAACCGTATCAACCTCAATACTGGTACGATCGCGATGCGCGCCATTGCTGATAACCCGAACCAGCAATTACTTCCAGGCCAACACGTTCGCGTTGATCTACGTGAAAAGCAATCTATTGATGTTGTGACTATTCCGCGTCGTGCAGTTCAAACCGACCTTGAAGGTGACTTTGTGATGGTTTTGGTTGAAGGCGAGAGTGCGCCTGTCGCTGAGCGTAGAAACATCGAGATGGGTAGACAAGTTGAAGGTGGTGTGATTGTTCACTCTGGACTAGAGAAGGATGACGCAGTTATCACTCAAGGCTTACAGCGTGTGCGTAATGGTATGTCTGTTCGCATTCAACCTACTGCTGAACAAGCTGAGTAAGGGGCTTATTTATGTTGAGTCGTTTCTTTATTCAAAGGCCTAAGTTTGCCCTTGTCATATCCATAATATTAACGCTGGCGGGTGCGATCTCTCTCGCTATCTTACCAGTGGCCGAATATCCAAAAATTAGCCCACCATCGGTCAGTGTGTCGGCATTCTACACGGGTGCGAGTGCTGAAGTGGTGGAACAGGCGATAGCCGACCCCATAGAGACATCGGTGAATGGCGTAGAAGATATGATCTACATGTCTTCTAAAAGTGCTAATGATGGTTCATACAACCTTAACGTGACCTTTGATGTCGGTACTGATGCTGATATGGCTCAGGTCAACGTTCAGAACCGCGTTGCTCAGATCGAATCGAAACTTCCACAAGAAGTAAGAATGGTGGGTGTAACGGTCAAGAAGCGTTCACCTGACCTATTGATGGTATTGAACTTTTACTCGCCGAACGGAGAGTACAATGACCAATTCCTTATCAACTACGTGAACTTGAACATTAAAGACCAATTGGCTCGTGTAAAGGGCATTAGTGAAGTTAACGTGTTGGGTGGTGGTGAATACGCGATGCGTGTTTGGTTAGATCCTGAAAAAATGGCTAACCTCAATATAACTACCTCTGATGTGAATCGCGCTTTGGCGGAGCAGAACGCTCAAGTCGCAGCTGGCCGTATTGGAGCTGCACCTTATAACAACGCGCAAGAAGTGCAATTCAACTTGGTAATAAAAGGCCGATTAGAAACGGCTGATGAGTTTGAAAATGTTGTGCTTCGTGCAAATCAAGACGGTTCAACGGTTTATTTAAAAGACGTTGCACGTGTTGAGCTAGGTAAAAAGTTCTACGATGGTAACGGTAAATACCGTGGTCAAGACGCTTCAATCGTAACGCTGTCACTTCAGTCAGACGCTAATGCGCTGGAAAGTGGTAAAGCAGTCATGGCGATGCTAGACAACCTAAGCAAAAATTTCCCTGAAGGCGTTGCTTACGAGGCGAGTTACGACACCACACTCTTTGTTGCTGAGTCGATTAAAGGCGTAGTTAAAACACTCATCGAAGCAATTTTGCTGGTTATCGCAGTAACGTACTTGTTCTTGGGCAGTGCCCGTGCAACCTTGATTCCTGTGGTTGCGATTCCGGTATCTTTGATTGGTACTTTTGCGATCATGCAGATGACCGGCTTTACCATTAATACAGTAACCCTGTTTGGTTTGATTTTGGCGATTGGTATCGTAGTAGATGATGCGATCTTGGTTATCGAGAACGTCGATACTACGATGGCCAAAGATCCTACCATTTCACCGCGAAAAGCAACGCTTATCGCAATGAAAGAAGTTACGGGGCCAATTGTTACCTCAACCTTGGTTCTGTTAGCGGTATTCATCCCAGTAGCGATGCTGCCAGGTATTACCGGCATTATGTATCGTCAGTTCGCTCTGACCATCTGTATTGCGGTTGTGATCTCTTCTATTAACGCTCTAACGCTGTCACCAGCATTGTGTTCATTGGTTCTTAAGCAGGGCGGTGGTAACACAGCACGTTGGTACCAAGCGTTTAACCGTGGTCTTGAATCTGTAACCAACAAATACGGTCAAATTGCAGGCTTCCTTGTGAAAAAGGGTGTTCTGCTGTTTACCTTCTTTGTTGTGGCACTAGCAGCGGTAACTTACTTTGCGAAAACCACGTCTACGGCTTTCGTACCTCAAGAAGATAAAGGCATCTTGCTGGTTAACGTGCAGCTTCCTGACGCGGCATCGCTGTCTCGTACAGAAGATGTGACAGAGCAGTTACTAGAGATGGTTGAGCAAGAGCCGGGCGTAGATGGTGTGACACTGGTTAACGGCTATGCATTCATGACGGGCGCTTCAGCTTCGAATGGTGCGTCGATGTTCATCAAGCTCCACGATTGGGACATGCGTAACGCACTGGACGGTCAACATTCAGCGCAAGCTATCTCACAACGTATTAATGGCCGAGCGGCAACAGAACTGCCTCAGGCGATTGTATTTGCAATGGGACCTCCAGCTGTACCGGGCATGGGTGCTGCGTCTGGTTTTGAGTTTGTTCTCGAAGATACATTAGGTCGTAGCCGCACTGATCTAGCGATGGTCATGAATGACGTGATTGCTGAGGCAAACAAACAGCCTGAGATTTCACATACCTTCAGTACCTTCCGCGCTAATGTACCTCACTACTATGTCGATATTGATCGTGAGAAAGCGCAACAACTTGGTATTCCGCTGTCGGAAATATTCCAAACGCTACAAGGCAATCTTGGATCAATGTACGTGAATGACTTTACCATGTTTGGTAAGAATTTCCGTGTCACCATGCAAGCAGACAGTGAACACCGTAGCAGCATGGATGACCTACAACGATTCCACGTGCGTTCGTCTAATGGCGAGATGATCCCGTTAAGCACATTGGTGACTTACGATCAGATCTTTGAACCAGACGTAGCATGGCGTTACAACATGTACCGCAGTGCGGTGATTCAAGGCCAACCAGCACCGGGTTACTCAAGCGGTGATGCGATTGCTGCAATGGAACGTGTCGCAGCTGACGTGCTGCCTCAAGGCTACCAGTACGAATGGACAGGCATGGCTTATCAAGAAGTATTGGCAGGCAACCAAGCGATCTTTGCTTTTGCACTGGCTCTGATCTTCATCTATCTGTTCATGGTGGCGCAGTACGAGAGTTGGACAATCCCTATAGCGATTATCTTAGTGGTACCGGTTGCAACCTTAGGTTCTTTCTTGGCGCTGAACCTGACAGGCACACCGCTGAATCTCTATGCACAAATTGGTTTGGTTCTCTTGATAGCTTTGGCCGCGAAGAACGCAATCTTGATTGTTGAATTCGCAAAGGTTGAGCGTGAAGAGAAAGACGCACCGATTGAAGATGCGGCGGTGAAGGGCGGTACGCTGCGTTTTCGTGCTGTGAACATGACGTCTTGGTCATTCATTTTAGGTATATTCCCGCTTATCTTCGCTGCGGGTGCTGGTCACGTGAGTCAAAACTCATTGGGTATTTCTCTGATTGGTGGCCTGCTATGTGTGTTGTTAGCGGGTACGTTCCTAATCCCTGGCTTCTATGCATTCGTGCAACGTAAGCGTGAGAAGGCACACGGTGGCAATACCAAGTTGATTCCACTGGACGATGAATAGGGAAGTTAGTGTCTTGTAGGATGAGCCCTTTACAAGGTTTCTCCTTGGTAATTGATTTCTTGTAAAAACGAAGGCTTAGCATTGTGCTAAGCCTTTTTTATTCCACTTGTGAATAAAGAATCTGTTTATATAATGAAATGTTTATTATAAGGTAGAGTTAATACTCCAATTAAAGCTCTCCAATAAAATGGTGTTTTATTTTTAGGTTGTTGTTTTTGTTGGATATATAAGTGTTCGGCTAACACTTGTATGCTCGAAAGTATTTGCACAATAGTGTGAAGTGTTTCAAAATTACTAAGTTATATTGAAATATTTTGTGCATTGAGGTTCTTATGAAAGTCATTGATTTATTTAAACACCGAGGCGACAGCGTGTCTTCGCAACACTCAGAGTTTATGCAATGGATGTCTCCAGCTCTTAGAGATTACTGGGGAGACTTTCTGAATCGCACGCAAAATAGTCATTTCTTTGCGTGGGTTCGTGATCACCACAAACCTGCTGTCAATGAAGATGCGCCAGAGATGCCTGTTGAACCACAGATCGTACTTAAGCCAGAAGCACAACTTGTATTTGATGAGCTTGAACAGCAGATCGGTGAAGTGATCCATACTGGTGATTGGATCAATGTAAGCCAAGACAGAATCAACCAGTTTGGCCTCGTTACTGAAGATATGCAGTGGATTCATACAGAGCCTTCTAAGGCTGAAACAGATTCTCCGTTCAAAACAACCATTGCACATGGTTTTCTGACTTTGTCTCTGCTTCCTCGACTGACAGACAGTGTTGATCCTGACAAATCTCAATTCCCAACGGCGAAGATGGTTGTAAACATTGGTCTTAACCAAGTACGTTTCCCATACCCTGTAAAATCGGGCAGTAACGTTCGCGCTAAAAGTACGCTAACAAAAGTAACGCCAATTAAGAAAGGCCTAGAGATTGAACGCGAAATCCGCGTAGAGATCGAAGGCATCCGTCGTCCTGGTGCTGTGATTGTTTCGGTGATTCAACTTCACTTCTAGAGCTTTTTTATAAGTAGAATTGCTTTTAGCGAAGATTATAGATTCAAAAAAAGAGAGAGCTTAAGGCTCTCTCTTTTTGTTTTTGTCTATCAAGGCGATATCATCAGCATCCTAACAACATCACAAAAGTCGTTATCTTACTTGATACGCGTGTAGTTACTTAATGTGTTTGTAGCTACTTAATGCGTTTGTAGCTACTTAATGCGTTTGTAGCTACTTAATGCGTTTATAGTTACTTGATGCGCGTGTAACCGTACTCTTCGATAAGATCTTGCCCTTGTTTTGACTTCACGAACTTAATGAAATCTTTGCTCTCGTCAGAAACTGATTCAGTTTTGTGCAGCAATAAGAATGGGCGAGCCAATTCATAACTGTGGTTGGCGATGTTCTTAGATGTCGGCTCAACTCCTTCAAATGTGATTGCTTTGATCGAACGGTCGATAGAGCCAACAGAGATGAATCCAATCGCATGTGGGTTATGGTTAACAATCGTTTTTACCATGCTGTTGCTGTTTACAACCAAGTTATTTGGGTTGATGTCAGACACTAGACGGTCGTTAATGATTTTAGTCAAACCAAGTAAGCTCTCGAAGCTGTAACGTGAACCCGAAGAAGCTTCACGAGTTACAACTGCGATAGGTTGATCCGCACCACCTATGGCTTTCCAGTTTGTGATTTTTCCTTTGTAGATATCGAATAGCTGTTCACGTGTAACGTTGCTTACACCGTTTGAACGGTTAGTCACGACGGCTAGGCCGTCAAAGGCAATTGGAAATACCTTCAATTTTTCGCCCTGTTCGCGGTCAGTTAAGTAACGTGAGCTCATACCAATATCAGCGACACCTTTATTGACCATGGTAATACCCGCTGTAGAACCGATGCCTTGAACCGCAATATAGTTATCAGGGTGAGTCTTGTTGTACTCCTCAGCCAATACATCCATCACACGTGATACGGAAGTGGAGCCCGAAATATTGGTTTCTTGTGCAAAAGCAGCGTGAGAAGACAGGGCTAAGGATAAAAGAGAGGCAAGCGCGACTCGTAACATAAACAACTCCTAGTTAATAACATTTGCCGGCTATGATAGGTCGGTTATATGACAATTTTGTGAAATTCTATCCGCTCAATGTGTCGCTATTAGCTTGATGAGTGAAAGCGAGTTAGGTTTACAAAAGCAGGATTCGTTTCTGGGAGCAGGACGGGTATTTTGTTTGCGCTAGTTCGCTAAAATGTTGGTTGAGTCCTAAGCTAAACAAAGGAATTCACTACTTAGAAGTTTCTATGAAGTTACAAGGGGTGTTATGTCCGTCATTCATATCGAACTGAATCGTCTTTTAATTGGAGCTGAGAAGCTCTGTACATCTCGAAATCGCAGTTTACCTGTCGAGCTAGGCAAATCCCTTTATGAAGAGTGTGAGGGTGGTGTGCTGTTTTCTCAGGCTCATTATCTGCTCGACTCATCTCATAGCGATTACACAAATGAGATCGCCTGCGTTAGTTTTGATGAGTCACTGTCATGTTGGTTGGTAATGGTGCCGCTAGAAGGTGATGTAGAAACCGATTCAGTAAATTGGGGGCCTTATCCTTACTTACCTCAATCGAAGGATCTTGATGCTATTTTGTCTGAAATAGAAAAAGACCCTAAATCGTACTTCTGGTCGTGATTATTCTGTTGAGATGTTTGCGAGGGGCTTGATACCTAAAACGAACAACTTTTTTTTAACTCACCACATTACAACCTATCTGAGTCACTAAAAACAGTCTACGTTAATAAAGCTTATCTGCGTCAGTAAAACGATCTATGTTACTAAAACTATCTGCATCACTATAAATGATGGATGTCACTTCAAATTATGCCAATAAGATTGCGTAGTTATACCAATCACAGTGAGTAAGTGATCAGTGATTTACTACGATTGGTATTAATAAGATTGTGAAACCAAAGACCGGAAATCTTTTGGTGTTTTACCGTGATAGGTTTTAAAGGCGGTACTAAAATGCGCCGCACTTTTAAACCCGGATTCATAAGCAATTTGAGTAATCGATTTGTTCGATGTTCTTAGTTGTGTGGATGCGTGGGCGATTCGCTTTATCTTTAAGAGGTTTGAAAACGAAAGGTCTTCCGCCGATAAACGGCGTTTAAGTGTGGCTGGTGACATCCCCATATAGCTGGCTAGGGTATCGAGTGAGATATTATTTTCTATATTCTGTTCAATGTAATGGATGACCTTTTGTGTCACCGTCAATCTAGAAATTCGGCTAATAATCGCTAATAGTTCCGGATACTGCTCAACCATTAAAGACAGCAAACCTAAGCCTAGTTGGGTGAGTGCGTAATCATTCTGAGTCGATGAATTGGCCAGAGACATGATGAGCTCTTTCAATTGGCATATTTCGGTATCCGTTTGATTGAACTTAATGTACTTATCTGGAGTTTGAGTGGATTCTAAATCACTGAACTGATTTATGAACTTTTGGAAAATTGCCAAATCAAAATCTAAGCAAATCGCACTAAACTCACCATTTTCAGTGTCGACCGTGATGTCTTTAATCTGACCAGAATTGTAAAGCGTGAAATCTCCCGCTTTTAACGAGGCTTGGGTGCCATTGGGCAGCATAAAAGATATGCTTCCTTTCGATACCATAAAAATACCGTTTTTAGAGGCGGGGTAGCGTTCGCGTTTCCTGGGAATAAAGTTTCTGAATTGAGTGACCGTGATTGATGGCATAGTGAACTTCTTTGGCGTTGTAGATTAATTGCTTTTTTAAGTATTGTTTAAGCATGAGACATTTACAAAAAAGGCGCTAATAATTAGCGCCTTTAGAAGTAAACCTATTAGAAATTAGGCTTCGGTTTCATTTGTCGTTTCAGGCTCGCTAGGCAAGTCCGCAAAAACTTGTGTAGGTTTTGCTACCAAGTTACGGTTTTCCTGATTAACTTCTGAGAGAACTACTTCTAAAACGTCTCCCAGTTTGTATACCATTTCTTTATCGATAGATACAGTACCCATATCACCGTTGCACTCTATTCTCTCTTTATTATCAAGAATGAGAGAGCCAGGGATAAACGCCGCTGCACCATTGTCAAGTAGGCGTACACGCATACCTGCGCGGTTAATATCGAAAATCTCTGCTTGGAAACGAGTTTCTTCAACTGGAGCGTTCGCTAGAGTACGAGCATACAACCAATCGCCAACGTTACGTTCAGCCATACCGTGGTGACGGCGGTGCAGGGCAAGTTCATCACCAGTGGTTTCGTCTGGTGTTTGAATTGGCGCTTTACCTAGGATGTGTGCTTTAAGCATGCGGTGGTTAATCATGTCACCGTATTTACGAATTGGAGAAGTCCAAGTTGCGTAAATGTCTAATCCCATTGCGTAGTGCGGCGCAGGTTCATTGCTGATCTCGCTGTATGCTTGGAATTTACGAATACGGTTGTCGTAGTAGCTGTTGTCTAAAGAACCTAACCAACGACGCAGAGTGGAAAAACCTTCTAGAGAAACGATCTGCTCTTCAGTGAACGGTGTTTCGGCTTCTGGGTTAACCAGCTCCAGAACGTCTGCTACTTTCTCAGCTTTAAAACCAGAGTGACAGTTAAAGACACCTTGGTTAAAGCTTTCTTTTAATACTCGACCTGCACAGATGTTCGCGCTGATCATCGACTCTTCAACCAACTTGTTTGCGCTACGACGCATGTCCGCGTGGATAGCGACAACATCGTTGTCTTCGCTTAGTTCAAAGCGGTAATCAGGGCGATCTGGGAACACAACCGCATTTGCAGAACGCCACGCTGAACGTGCTTGAGCAAATTGGTGAAGGTCAGAAACAATCGCAGCAATCTCTTCTGACGGTTGCCATTTCTCTGATGCACCTGTTTCTAGCCAGTCTGATACGTGGTCGTAAGCAAGACGAGCGTGAGATTTGATGTTTGCAGCGAAGAAGTTAATGTCATCACCGATAACACCATCTTTAGATACCGTTACTGTGCAGCAAAGTGCCGGGCGAACTTCGTTCTCTATGAGTGAACATAAGTTGTCAGCTAGATCGCGAGGCAACATTGGGATGTTACGACCAGGCAGGTAAATAGTGAAACCACGCTCGCGAGCCACTTTATCCATTGCATCATCTGGAGAGATGTAAGCGCTAGGATCAGCAATTGCGATAGTCAGTTCAAAATCACCGTTCTCTTTCTTCTTAGCGTAAAGCGCATCGTCCATATCTTTTGTGCTTTCGCCATCGATAGTCACAAAAGGGACGTGAGTCATGTCTACACGTTCAAGATCAGCGTCGTCTTTGATCTGCCAGTCGTCGATGCCTTCAGGTTCGCTGTTTGGTAGGTCATTTTGCGCTAGCGTTACCCACCAAGGCGCGATTTTGTCGTCAGCGTCTGTGATTTTCTCAGAGATTTGAGCCAAGAAGCCGTTGTCACCTTTTAACGGGTGTTGAACGATATGAGCAACAACCCAGTCGCCTTCTTTAAGCGTTTCAGGGTTCAAGCCCTTCTTTGCTTTCGCTTTAAGCTGCAGTTTTTTCAGTTGCGGGTGATCTGGAACAACGTTCAATCGACCTTTGAAAAGCTTAACTCGTGCAATAAAGCGAGTAAGACCCTGTTCAATCAACTCCTCTGGCTCTGCAACTTCGCGCTCTTTCTCTGTGCGAATGATGGCAATCACCTTGTCACCGTGCACACATTTTTTCATGTACGGCGGTGGGATGAAGAAGCTAGTTTTGCTATCGACTTCGAGAAAACCAAACCCTTTTTCAGTGGCTTTGATCGTACCTTCCTTTTTAGGGAGGGTTTCTTGGATTTGCTGTTTGAGTTGAGCGAGTAGAGGATTATCTTGAAACATTTTGACTTTTATCTATCGAGGACAATTGAGCACACTATAATCATTGCGAGGCTTGATTACTACTTAAAGGCGAAGTGAGCGTTAATTAATTGCCCTCTTATTTAACTAGGTCAATTTGCTAGAAGTTTGGTGCTGTGACGAGATATTCATCAAGTTTTGACGATATGATAGCCAGTGTTGATGTGAAACCGAAAAATATGTGATGTATTTCAATTTTTTCTGGCTTTTTTTATGCATTTAAGGAATAATCCGCCTCCCTTAGACGTCCCTAATGGCTTGAAGTGTTTTATTACTGCTTCGTAACTCTGAATGGAATCAGTATCTGATTGGATCAGTATTGGAATTGATAGAGCTCCCGGGACCTTTTGTTTACTTATATATAGTGGGATCCCAATGTCCGAATCTGTAATTCAATTTAATGAATTAGCCCTAAACGAAAACATTCTTTCAGCTCTTGATAGCATGGGTTTCGTTTCTCCGACTCCAATCCAAGCAGCAGCTATTCCTCTTCTTCTTGAAGGCCGTGACGCACTAGGTAAAGCACAGACTGGTACTGGTAAAACAGCAGCATTCTCTCTGCCTTTACTTAACAAAATCAACCTGAACCAACATAAACCACAAGCAATCATCATGGCTCCTACTCGTGAGCTAGCGATTCAAGTTGCTGCGGAAATCAAAAACCTAGGCCGTGATATCAAAGGTCTTAAAGTTCTTGAAATCTACGGTGGCGCTTCAATTGTTGACCAAATGCGCGCTCTAAGCCGCGGTGCTCACATTGTTGTTGGTACTCCAGGTCGTGTTAAAGACTTACTAACTCGTGACCGTCTACACCTAGATGAAGCACATACATTTGTTCTTGATGAAGCAGATGAAATGCTAAAAATGGGCTTCGTAGATGACGTTACTTGGATCCTAGAGCAAGCTCCAGAATCTGCACAACGTGTACTTTTCTCTGCGACTATGCCTCCAATGGTTAAGACTATTGTTGACCGTTACCTACGTAACCCGGCTAAAGTTGACGTTGCTGGTACTAACCACACAGTTGACAAAGTAGCGCAGAACTACTGGGTTGTTAAAGGCGTAGAAAAAGACGAAGCAATGTCTCGTCTTCTTGAAACTGAAGAAACTGACGCGTCAATCGTATTCGTACGTACTCGTCAAGACACTGAGCGTCTAGCTGATTGGCTATCTGCACGTGGCTTCAAAGCTGCTGCACTGCACGGTGATATTCCTCAGTCTCTACGTGAGCGCACTGTTGATCACATCAAACAAGGTGTTATCGATATCCTAGTTGCAACTGACGTTGTAGCACGTGGTCTTGATGTTCCACGTATCACTCACGTATTTAACTACGACATCCCATTCGATGTTGAATCTTACATCCACCGTATTGGCCGTACTGGTCGTGCTGGACGTAAAGGTAAAGCGATCCTACTAGTTCGCACTAACCAAATCCGTATGCTTCGCACAATCGAGCGTGTAACTAAGTCTCAAATGGAAGAAATCCAACTTCCACAACGTGACGAAGTTGCTGCTGCACGTGTTGCTAAGCTTGGTGCTGAGCTTGAAACTGAGAAAGAGAGCAAAGCTCTAGAAAACTTCGCAGGTTTAATCTCTACACTACAAGAATCTCTAGAAGTTGATGCTGCTACTCTAGCTGCAATGCTTCTTAAGCGTCAGCAAGGTAAGAGCCCTCTATTCTACGTTGGCGAAGACCCAATGATCGCTGCTATTGAGCGTGATAAGAACCGTCGCAAAGAGCGTCGTGAAGACCGTGACAATGGTCGTGGCGATCGTAACTTCAATACGCAAGATTGGGATACGTACCAACTACAAGTTGGCCGTGAGCAAGGCGTTCAGGTTAAAGACATCGTTGGCGCACTAGCAAACGAACTTGGCCTAACTAAAGGTTCTATCGGTGCTATCAAGCTAGACCAAGGTTCTACTTACGTTCAACTGCCAAAAGCAATGAACTCTGAAACTGCTGGTAAGCTAAGCAAACTTCGTATTCGTCAAAAAGAAGCTGGCGCTGTAGTTGTTGATTTCAACGACTTCCGTGAGCCTCGTCGTGGCGGCGGTCGTGATGGCGGTCGTGGCGGTCGTGATGGCGGTCGTGGCGGTCGTGATGGCGGCGGCTACCGTGGTAACCGTGAAGGCGGTAATCGCGAAGGCGGCAATGGCGGTCGTGGTGGCTACCGTGGCAACCGTGACGGCGCACGTGATGGTAACTCAGCTGGCGGCCGTGATGGCGAGCGTCGTTTCGACCGTAACCGTGGTGGCGATCACCGTGGTAACCACCGTGGCGAACGTGGCCATGGCAACGCAGCAGGCAATGGCGGCAACCGCGGTCGTCGTCCAGAGCGCAACGAAGGTTAATCAACCTTTAGTTTTAAGTGAAACTTACAAGCCAAGTGCTTATAGGTGAATAGCTTAAATAGCGAATTTAAAAGCCGAGCTTAGTGCTCGGCTTTTTTGTGCCTGCTATTTGAACTTAAGCTTTGGTTAGTTCTATATATTCGGCAGCTTACTTCAACTAAACGTCGTCCCTATATCTAATGTTAGCGCCTAAACTTAGCTGTATCGCGTTCTAATTCTATATTGAAATAACGTGCTACAAGATACTAAAACAATGAGTGAAGGCCATCTAAGCGACGTTACAGTTCATTTATTCGTAGAGTTGTACTCGAATGCAATTAAAAGAAGATCGGATTTCGTCGTTCACTATTCCCAACTCTTGTGATCTTTTTGATGCAAACATTGAGCAATTGAGCAATTGAGCAATTGAGAAATCGAGCAAAAAGTTATCGGCAATGATAAGCAGAGAAAAGGGAAGGGGGCTAGGCGGATTACGTGCATTGGTTCGATTCACTCTAGTTAACTTAATCGAGTAGAAATTAGGGCGTGTTGATCTTTCGAGCTGGTTTTTGCAGCGAGTTGCTGGGTAT
>NZ_JBFSRZ010000066.1:0-23715 GCF_041466065.1 Vibrio sp. 10N.239.312.C11 | reverse complement strand
TTACCTCAGCCTTCCAAGCTGATGATGCGGGTTCGATTCCCGCTGCACGCTCCAATTCCTCTTTATGTTTCGTTACGTGTTTTCTTCCAGCGATACCCTATTCAAAAAACTTCTCCGCTCGTTAAATCTATAAGCATTAATCCATATAGCTTAAACCCATTTTGTTAAGTCTAACCAACCAACGCTAATTGAGCCGCTAGCGCTATTAACTCCTTAAATCGCTTCGAATTTCTTAAACCTTTCCCATCACATATTGCAGTCTAGCTTTTAACGATTTTCAAAATTGTTCCAATTTAATAATCTTGGTCAATATCTGCAAAAATCATTGTGTTAATGTGCGCGCATTAGCAACAACCAAAAATAATTAAAAATGTTTAAAAGCAATGAGTTAACAATAAACATCGAAGCAATCAATGTCGCACTGTCAAAAGTCGAAAATGCGAACAAAATTCAGCTTAATACGTTGAAAGGTTATGTGAGCAGCGAACCAGAACAGGCCGTGCTTGCGTTTCGTTCTTTGAATGAAGTGGAATCGATCGACGACAAGTTTAAAAAGATCATGGCAGAGCTACCGCACCTGAGCGGCGAAGCACACCACCTACTGGAAACATCGATCCTATTACAGTAATGGCCAAGAAAGATAAGTCTCAACTAGCGCGATGAACTAAGACTTATCTTTTAGCTTTCTGTTTTTAGTACTTTCCCAGCAGCTATTTCTAGCTCTATTAGATAATGCCTAAAGCGTTATCGACTTCGCCATGCCCGCTTCCGCATGTCCTGGAATATTGCAGGCAAATTCGACTTGATTATCACCATGGAAATGCCAAAGCATCTGCTTTGCTTTGCCCGGCTTAACTGTAACTGTGCTGCCCGAGTCATGAGCGTGATTACCCATGTTTTTCATCATTTCACGGTGCTCTAACTGCTCTGAAGCAGAACCAATCGAGAATTCGTGATCAATCTTGCCCGTGTTCATAACAACGAACTGCACCACGTCGTTCGGCTCAATATCAACCTTGTTCTTAAAGGTGATTTTCATATCGTCACTTAACAGAACATGAACCACTTTATCCGGCTTTGCGCCTGTCGCAGGCATACCCACTTCAGACATGCCTTCCATATTCATCATTCCATCCATATTCATCATCTTCGAATGGTCCATCTTTCCATCCTTCATCATGCTGTGATCCATTTTTGAATGATCCATCTCTCCACTCTTCATCATCGAATGGTCCATTTCAGCAAAAGCCGTTGCAGTAGTTAACGTCAGTGCAATCGCAATAAGTGTCTTTTTCATGATCGTTCCTTAGATTAATTCAGTTATTTATTTGTTAGTTTCACATGTTCATGTGGTACGCCCTTACTCACTCTGTTTTTGGTCAGTAAGGACTAATAATCAATACGTTATTTGTTTGGTTCGTTTTGGCTATGCGTAATCTCACGCTGTTTCCAGAGCTTAAAGATTGCAGGCAACACCAGTAGGGTAAGCAATAGTGCAGACGCCATTCCGCCTATCATCGGCGCAGCAATTCGCTGCATCACTTCAGAGCCCGTTCCCTCGCCATACATAATTGGGATGAGGCCAATAATCACAGTAAGTACCGTCATCATCACTGGGCGAACACGCAGTCCTGCGCCCTCACGAATCGCATCCGTTAAGTCTTCACTCTGAAGTGCTTGCTGGTTCTGCTCCGCATCCAATTTTTTGTAGTGCCATGCTTGGTTTAGGTAGACCAACATAATGACGCCTATCTCAACAGCTACCCCGGCAAGGGCGATAAAGCCCACACCCACCGCAATCGAGAAGTTGTAATTGAGGACATGCATCAGCCATAGGCCACCAACCATCGCGAGTGGCAATGTCAGCATAATCATCATCACCTCACCAACACGGCGGAAGCTGAGGTAGAGCAACAACATGATGATGGCGATGGTGATTGGCACAACGACACTCAAACGATCCTTCGCACGCTCCATGTATTCGTATTGACCAGACCACGCCAGTGAATAACCCGCAGGCAAGACGATTTGATCGGTAACGACTTTTTGCGCCTCTGCCACATAAGAACCAAGGTCGCGCCCTTCGATGTCAACGAACACCCAGCCATTAGGACGCGCGTTCTCCGTCTTAATCATTGGTGGCCCATCTTCATAGCGAATATCCGCGACATCAGACAAAGCAATTCGCGCTCCATTTGGTGTCACTAACGGCAGGTTCTGCAACTTAACGACAGAATCACGATAGCTTTGTGGATAACGAACATTGATTGGATAACGCTCTAGCCCCTCAACGGTTTCGCCCACGTTCATGCCACCAACCGCAGTCGAAATAACCTGTTGCACTTCTTTAATGCTCAAGCCATATCGCGCAGCAGAACGACGTTTGATGTCTATCGTCACATAACGACCACCCGCAACACGCTCAGCGTAGACAGAGGCCGTGCCACTGACACCATTCAAGATAGGTTCAAGTTGAGAGCCAATATCCTCAATCACGCTCAGATCTGGGCCTGCGATTTTGATACCAATTGGCGTTTTAATACCCGTCGCCAACATGTCGATACGCGTTTTGATTGGCATGACCCAAGCGTTGGTCAAACCGGGGAATTGAATCAGATCATCAAACTCTTTTCGTAGCGACTCCGTAGTGACACCGTCACGCCACTGTTCTCGCGGTTTAAGCTGAATAACCGTTTCAATCATAGTCAGTGGCGCAGGATCGGTTGCTGTCTCTGCTCGGCCAATTTTGCCCCAAGTGGTTTCGACTTCTGGAATGGTTTTGATGAGCTTGTTGGTTTGTTGCAACAACTCACGAGCCTTACCTATTGAGATACCCGGATACGTGGTTGGCATGTACATCAAATCCCCTTCGTCCAAAGGAGGGATGAATTCACTACCAAGCTTACTGGTTGGGTAATAAGCAGACGCCATTAAGCCAAGTGCGATAACAATCATCACCTTTGGATATTTTAGGCTGAGATTTAGAAGCGGCTTGTACATCGCCACTAGGCTGCGGTTTACTGGGTTTTTGTGTTCAGGTAGCACGTTGCCACGAATGAAGTAACCCATTAGCACAGGCACAAGCGTGATAGCCAAACCGGCTGCAGCGGCCATTGCATACGTCTTGGTAAACGCAAGTGGCGAGAACATCTTGCCCTCTTGCCCTTCTAGCGCGAACACAGGCACAAAACTCAAGGTAATGATAATCAGAGAGAAGAACAGCGGCGCGCCAACTTCTTCTGCTGCCTTACCAATCACTTGCCAACGGTTTTTGTCAGTAAGCGGAGTCCGTTCAATGTGTTTATGAACGTTCTCAATCATCACTATGGCACCATCCACCATGGCGCCAATCGCAATCGCGATCCCGCCAAGAGACATAATGTTGGCGTTAATACCCTGCCAATGCATAACGATGAATGCGCCTAAGATACCGACAGGCAGACTTAGCGCGATAACCAGTGATGATCGGATATGGAACAAGAACAGCGCACACACGACGGCGACCACGATGAACTCTTCAGCCAGCTTCTTCCAAAGGTTTTCAACGGCTGAATCAATCAAAGTAGAACGGTCATAAGTTGCGACAATCTCGACACCATCAGGTAAGCCAGCTTGCAGTTCAGCGAGCTTGGATTTCACCGAGTCGATCACTTCACTGGCATTTTCACCAAAGCGCATCACAATAACGCCGCCAACCGCTTCACCCTCACCATTGAGTTCAGAGATACCGCGACGCATTTGCGGGCCAAGATTAATGTCAGCAATGTCACCTAATAGCAACGGAGTACCTTTGTCGGTCACTTTTAGCGGCAGAGATTGAATGTCTTCGATGCTTGTCAGGTAACCGGTGGTACGAACCATATGTTCGGCTTCCGCAATCTCAACAACAGACGCTCCTGTTTCTTGATTACCATCTTGGATTGCCTTGTTGACTTGCTGAAGCGTTAGGTCGTAAGCACGTAACTTGGCAGGATCAATCTGTACTTGGTACTGCTTCACCATGCCACCAACGGTCGCCACTTCAGACACGCCTTCTACAGTTTGCAATTCATACTTCAAGAACCAATCTTGCAAACTACGAAGTTCCGCTAAGTCGTGCTGACCTGTTTTATCTTGCAACACGTAGCTGTAAACCCAGCCCACACCGGTTGCATCGGGTCCTAGTGTTGGCTTGGCACTCGATGGTAAGTTAGGTGCAACTTGGCTTAAGTACTCCAACACTCGTGAACGTGCCCAGTACATATCAGTATCGTCATTGAAGATGATATAGACATAGGAATCACCAAAGAACGAGTAGCCACGAACTGTTTCAGCACCCGGTACAGCTAACATGGCGGTGGTCAATGGATAGGTCACCTGATCCTCGACCACCTGTGGGGCTTGACCCGGATAACTGGTTTTGATGATTACCTGAACATCTGACAAATCAGGAATGGCATCGACAGGTGTATTTTTAACGCTGTATAAACCGCCAAATACGATGGCGACAGTGGCAACCAGCACTAAGAAACGGTTGCTAATAGACCAGCGAATAATTGCATTGATCATAGTTCGCCCTCACCCGTGCTATTCGTTGGTTCGAGAGATTTGAGCACATAATCAGAACCCTGCTTCGCCACTAGAAACCGAATGGTTTGACCCTCGGCAAACTCAGATAAATCAAGGTCATCACTGGCTTGGAAATTCATTTCACCCGCTTTCCAATTCCACTCAGGGACTGGCTGATGTTTTACGGTGATCATGCCAAAATCTGCCATCAACATAGTGATGTCGCCTGTTACCCAAACTTCGCCAGCGATCTTGTGTTTGTTGACCTTGTAATCAACAACCTCGTACTGCCCTGACTCTGTCTTTCTCATCTCAAAATCAATCGCCTTACCACGTTGCACGTCACTCATGTCCAAGCCTTCCGCAAAGGTGAAATTCATCACCATGCCCGGCCAATCCCATTCAGGAACAGGCTGATGGTTAATCGTCACCATGCGACTGCCTTGCATAACATCGGAAATTTCACCGTTTGCCCATACGGTTTCAGCTTCTTCCTCAACACCATTGATGCGTGACAGATCAGCAGATTGGCTCGATTCAGAATCCAACATGAAGTGCGCAGAAGTGACAATGTTTTCGCCTTGCTCTAGCCCTTGAAGCACCTCTATTTTTTCGCCAGCTTCACGACCAACCTCAATACGAGCAGAACGATACTTGCCAGAACCTTCTGACATCACCACTCGAGTCATACCACCGGAGTGAATAACCGAAGATCTTGGGATAGTAAGAACGGCTTCATCACTGATGGGTTTCAGCGCAATATTGGCGAACATATTTGGCTTAAGCTCGCCATTTGGATTGGAGAACTTCAAACGAACGCGCAAAGTTCGAGTTTTTGGGTCAAGGATTGGGTACACGTAATCGACATTACCCAACCACTCTTTGCCAGGAATGGCATCTAGCGTCATCACTGCATTGCTGCCTGACGAGATCCAGTGCGCTTGACGCTCAAACACCTCAGCATCAACCCATACTTCGCCTAATGGGCCTGCACTGATCACCGCTTGTGCAGGTGAAAGGTAACCACCTTCTCGGATATTCAGACTTGCGATGACACCATCGGCTGGCGCTTTGACTTCAATGGTTTGTGAGGCTTTGCCTTTGCGCGTAATAGAGCGGATTTGAGTCTTATCAACACCCAAGGTAATTAAGCGTTCAGTCGAGCCCTTGATCAAACCTTTACGACCCGTTTTATAAGCACTGATCAACTCTTCTTGTGCTTTAACAAGCTCTGGAGAATAGAGTGTGAAAAGCACATCACCTTTGTTTACCTTCTCACCCACTGCGTTGATGTAGAGCTTCTCAACCCAACCAGCTGCTCTTACGTTGGTTTGCCACAATGTACTTTCATCGAACGCCACATAACCCACGGTTTCAATCCGAGGAGATAGCGCTTCGAACTTAACTTTAGCTGTTTTGACACCCAGATTATTTTCTACCGACGAATCAATGAACACGGTACCGGGCTCATCTTTAACACCACTTGAGTCATCCGCGTAAACAGGGATTAAATCCATCCCCATAGGTGACTGACCCGGCTTGTCTCGCTGATAATTTGGGTCCATCGGAGCCACCCAATACAGAGGTTCATCCTTGGTTTGTTTACTTACTTCGGCGTCTGTACTCGTTGCCATTGCTGACATGTCGTGTGCTGGATTAATTAGAAAATGGTTCACACCAAAACCCAATGCACCACCGACCAATAAAGCGATTGTTGCTACTTTTACTGAACTCATTGTCTATTCCCTTATTGATTGGCTGTGTGTTTAGTTGCGCTTGAATTGAGTTGTGGTTGGTTTACTTGGTATTCAAAGCCACTGACTAACGCCGCCAGTTTGCTGTTAACGATGTTGAGATCGGTGATCAAACGTTGTTGCTCTAACTGAAGCGCCAGCTCATCGGTCGTTGCTGAAATGACATCGTTAAACTGGGCGGTGTTGTTTTGATAGCCCCTCTCAACCGCGCTGATTCGTGCTGCGGTTTGAGGAAGCAAGGACGTTTGATAGCGATCTAATCGCTGGATCAGATTTGATCTGTCCACCAGCAATGCGTTCACTTGCGCGTTCATTTGGGAAAGTAAGGTGTCTTTTTGAGATTTGGCCGCACCAACTTGATACTGAGCAGCCGATAAGTTTTTATCTTGTCGGCTCCCTGTAAACAGGGGGATGTCGACTGTCAGATAAGCACTCACAAGATCAGAAGCTGGTTCACCCGCCATGTTATTGGCTTGACGGTGTGCATACATCACTTCCACCCCAAACTGCGGGGTATAAGCTTGCTCGGCTAACTCAACCTGAGTTTGATTGGAGGAAATACTGACATCGGAGATCTTAACCAAAGGATGGTCAGTCAGTAGCTGGTAGTGCTTAGTTGAATCGATATTGGTCGCTAATTTGCTTTCCAACAATGACCAATCGATTTGGTTAGTTGCATTCAGTGTGCCCTGAGAATCAAGAACCTGAGAGCCTAGCCAATCAGAACCCAACCATTCAGAAAGCTGAGAGATTAAGCGGCGCTGAACTTGCTGGTTTGCCTGAAGTTTCTCATCAAGCTTGCTCACTTGAAGCTGAGCGTTAAGCAGATCTTGCGCTTCACTTTTACCAATCGAGTAATTGGTTTGTACATAGTTTTCAAGCTCAACCAACAAACGACGATTTTGACGAATCACCGACTCAGCCTTTTGCTGATAACCTAACTCAAGCCAAAGCTGCGTCATGCTATTCGCAACCGTCAATTCTCTTGCTTGCACCTGCAAAGCTAAAGCATCAGCCTGCTGGCCTGCCTTTTTCTGTTGGAGGTTAAGCGTATCGCCACGCTCAAACTGCTGCATCAGCCCTACCGATATATTAGTCATCGGGTCTTCGTCGAATTGAAAGCTATCGACAGGCAAACCGCCAAATCCAACTTTCAATTTCGGGTCCATTAAGGTCGAGCTGGCAATACCCGTTTCTCGCATCGCTTGAGACTGAGCAAAGTACTGCTTGCGATTTCCATCTTCGCTTAAAGCAATCTCAATCAGTGTATTGAGTTGCTGCGTCGAGCTTGCTTGGTCATGTGCTGAAATGTGTTGAGCATTTGAAGCTGACGCCGTGGTAGCCGCGAGCGTAGCACTTGAAAACAAGGCCATAGGCAAGGCAGCAGCAACCACTAAGCTCGTGTTCATGACAAACACAGAGGTTGTTGGTTTCATATTCACAATGAATGTCCATATCTAGCGCTAATTAGCGCATAAAAAAGAATGGCTTATCAGATTTATCTAACTGATAGAGCTGTATTTTTAGATATAGATTTATGCGGAAGGTGGGCGTAGCAAAGATTGAGCGCGTGCGACTTTCTGGCCAATCGTGACCGATTGAAAACGAGCTAATGAAAAGGAAAGTTGATCAACGGCTTGAACAGCCTGAATTGGATAGGGACTTGCAGAACACATTGAGGCACAGCAATCGGCACTCGAACAATGGTTACCCATCATCGGACTGCCGTCTTCGCTCATTGAAGACATATCGAATTGAGCCATCAAAGCATGAGCACTCATGTTAGAGTCTTCAGGGTGTACTTCTTCACTCATCACATGACACCCTGCCATTGAATCATTAACCGAAGTATCGCTGTGGTAACAAGCCGACTTGCTCGACCCCATTTCCATCATCATTACTTCAGTCATCAAGGCTGAGGAGCTTGAGGCATAGCTAGACATCAACATCGCAATGATGCTGAAAACAATAATCCAAGTTTTTCGGAATGTGTTTGTCATAGCTTACCTTTGAATTTACAACGCAACTATAAACGTTCCCCTTAGGGTAAGGTCAATGCCATTGTGCCGATATTTACCTGACCGTTGAAAAAGTATTCATCCTCTCTTTCATCAAAATGAGATAATTCTTCGACTTTGCAGTTTTTTCTTTAAAAATTATCCAATTAGCTAGCGAAACCTCTATCTGTGTATTTTACTTAAGACAGTGCAACCACGATTCACGGATGATAAAAATGGCTAACAAAAAAAACGTCGAAACAAACAAGAAAAATACAGAAATCAAAAATAAGAAAAGTAACGAGATAGAACAAAAGAAACCAACACAAAAAAAGAAGCGCAGACTGCATTCACATCTAAAAGTGAATATCCCACTTTTTCAGTCACTCATGATGATTTTGCCATCATTGGCTAAACACGCTGCTGCGGAAAGTATAGACAATTCCAGCGACGCTGCAGATCAAGTAACCGCAAATAACGTGACCGAAAAAGATGTCACCGATGACCATAGCAAGGCGGATTCATCAGCGGTTGTTCATCAAGAAGCTCAGACGAGTGACAGCGACGTAAACTCAACCTTAAGTGCAAGTCATGCCGCCCATGGTTCGAGCTCTCACTTGGTTCCTTCTCATCATTTATCGACGCTTTCTCACCCGCAAGTCCATTACATTCCTTCGGTATCGATGCCGACTATCTCCTCAGGAAGTAACGGTCAGCCGATTCATTCGAATGCGCCTACGACGCCCGCTTTACCCGTCACCTTTATGCCAGAAGTCATAAAAGGTACGTACGGAGAGCTTCATGTTGATGCAAATGGTCAATACACATTCGTATTGAATCCAAATTCTCCTCAATATATCCTGTTAAATCAGCACCAACCAGGTACTGACCATTTTGCGTTACATCTATCTAATGGCTCGAGCATCATTGTCCAGATACCAGTAACAGGTAAGCAAGACACGCCAAGTATTTCTGGAGACTTAACAGGTGTCGTAACAGAAGATCACAATATTGATTCACAAGGCTTGTTACATGCGAACGGTAAAATTGATGTCATAGACCCTGACCAAAATGAAAGTTCGGTTACGCCGGAAGTTATCTCAGGTAAATATGGTTCATTAACTATCGATGCTGATGGACATTGGCAGTATCAAGTTGATAACTCGATCTCTAATGTTCAAGCTTTAACCGCTGCCACTTCACTGCATGAAAGTTTCACAATTCACACCAAAGATGGCACACCGCAAACGATCGATATGACGATTGGCGGAAACGACGACAATGCCGTAATTACGGGTGTGGATGCTGGCACGTTAACTGAAGATTTAACGACACAAGTTCAAGGGCAGCTTTCGGTAACGGACTCTGATCTTGGAGAGGACCACTTTCAAGCCTCACAAGTGACTAGTAATTTCGGTACGCTAAGCATCACCAAAGACGGTGCGTGGACATACAATTTAGACAACAATAACCCAGTAGTTCAAAGACTTGGCCAAGGTTCAACTGCGACAGACATCGTCACTGTTCACTCTGCCGATGGCACAGCACATCAAGTTACGGTTACGATTAATGGCACCAACGACCATGCGGTAATCACGAGTAGTACAGCAAATTCACCAAGTTCGTTTTTCGCTATCGGGACAAGTAATGGCTCAAGCCAAGTTACTGAAGATAAAGACCTAACGGTTTCGGGCCAACTCAACATCACCGATATCGACTCAAAAGAGGCGCATTTTTCTAATTCCGACCTCAAGGGGACACTGGGTACTTTACATCTTAAAGACAATGGCGATTGGAGCTATGACCTAGATAATAAAAATCCACAAGTTCAGGCTCTTGGTCAAGGCTCTGCGACAACAGACATCATAACCATCCACTCCGCCGACGGCACTCCTCATCAAATTGCAATTACCGTTAACGGCACCAATGATAAAGCCGTGATAAGCGGAACCAGTGCCGGCGCGGTAACCGAAGAGTCCCAACTTCAGACCTCGGGCACACTTGCGGTAACGGATGTAGATACTGGCGAGGCACATTTCTCCAACACAGATATAGTAGGCAACTTGGGGTCTCTACATCTGAGCGACTCAGGTGCTTGGACTTACGACCTTGATAATACAAACCCTACAGTCCAAGCGTTAAGTAAAGGGGTAACCGCCACTGACACCATCACCGTTCATTCTGCCGATGGCACAACACATCAAGTGACGATTACGGTAAATGGCACTAACGACAAAGCAATTATTGGTGGAACAAGCTCAGGAGCTGTCACCGAAGAATTTCAGCTTCAAACCTCTGGTACGTTGACTGTCACTGATATCGATACAGGCGAAGCACATTTCTCCATTACCGATATTGCAGGCTCGTTTGGTAAGCTGCATCTAACCGATTCAGGAGCTTGGACTTACGTCCTTGATAACACTAACCCTACAGTTCAAGCGTTAGGCGCAAATAAAACAGCTACCGATACCATTACTGTTCACTCTGCAGATGGCACCAGCCATCAAGTAACGATTACAATAAACGGCACTAACGACAAAGCAATTATTGGTGGAACAAGCTCAGGAGCTGTCACCGAAGAATCTCAGCTTAAAACCTCTGGATCACTGACTGTGACTGATGTTGATGCCGGTCAAGCACACTTCTCCAATACCGATATTGCTGGGACTTTAGGCACCTTACACCTCACTGATTCGGGTACATGGACTTATGACTTAGATAATAAGAACCCAACCGTTCAAGCGTTAGGTAAAGGAACAACCGCTACCGATACCATTACTGTCCATTCTGCTGACGGCACACCACATCAAATTACTATTACGGTTAATGGCACTAACGACAAGGCCATCATTGGCGGTACAAACTCTGGTGCAGTGACTGAAGAATCTAAACTTCAGACGTCAGGTACACTGACTGTCACTGACGTAGATACTGGTGAAGCACACTTCTCCAACACTGATATTGCAGGCACATTAGGCACTTTACATTTAACTGATAACGGCACTTGGACTTACGATTTAGATAATACGAATCCACAAGTTCAAGCCTTAGGTAAAGGCGCGACAGCGACTGATACTATTACTGTCAACTCAGCAGATGGTACGCCGCATCAAATTACCATTACGGTGAATGGGACTAATGATACGGCTGTAATTGGTGGGACTTCTGCAGGCGCAGTAACAGAAGAGACACAACTACAAACTACTGGCACATTAACCATTACTGATACCGATAGCGGTGAAGCACACTTTGCTAATACTGATATCCAAGGCTCCTTAGGTACATTACATCTAACAGATAATGGCGCTTGGACCTACGACTTAGATAACACTAACCCAGCAGTTCAAGCGTTAGGTAATGGCGCAACCGCTACTGATACCATTACCGTTCATTCAGCCGATGGCACACCTCATCAGGTCACCATTACAGTAAACGGCACTAATGATAATGCTGTGGTAGGTGGAGTAGATACTGCAAGTGTCACTGAGAAAGCGGCTGGAGATAATATGTCACCAGATCATGCTCAATCGGGTATGGCGACACTTCGAGTTAGTACACTAAACGCTAATGGACATTTATCTGTGATTGATCCTGACTCTGGTCAGTCTGGCTTTGCTGATAATAATGTGGGGTATAACTATCACGGTACATATGGTGACTTAATTTTAAATCCAAATGGCGATTGGAATTACTATGCCGATGCTGGAAGTCTCACTCACATTGGTGGAAGGCCCACGACCAGAGGCTCCGCTATCGATAAGTTAGGTGAGGGTGAAACACTCACAGACACTATCACCGTTCACACAAAAGATGGAACACCACATAATATAGTCATCACTATCAATGGTAGTAACGACAGGCCTTATTGCTCTTCAGAAGTACAACTCAACGCAGGTACTGAAGATACGAGACAAACCATTACAGCTGCACAACTGTTACAAAATTCAATAGATGTCGATAAAAATGACTCTGGACTGCTTACAGTAGCAAACCTTCATCCAGATCACGGCTCGATTTTAGATAACCAAAATGGTACATACACTTTCACACCAGAAAAAGACTATAACGGTAAAGTTCATTTCACCTATGATGTCAAAGATGCACATGGCGGTGTCACTCATACTGGAGCTACCAGCAGTTTAAGTGCAGTTGCTGATAAAGCGGTTATAAGCGGTAGTGATACCGGAACGATTATTGAAGATCATAATGTGGGTCACAGTTCATTACAGCCTGTCGTTGCATCGGGTTTGCTGAGTGTGACAGATCCTGATGCAGGGCAAGACCATTTTCAGGTCAATCTGTTATTAGGAGAACAGGCGATTCACGATCCCTTTGGTGGTTTTTTACGCATTACACCAAGTGGCGCTTGGGGATATGAAGTCGCCAATAGTCGCTTGCAATCATTAGCTGAAGGTGAGGTAGAAAAAGTTGTATATCGTGTTTATTCTGCAGACCACACTGCTCACGATATAACAATAACGGTGACAGGCACCAATGATCAACCGACCATAACTGCGACGACACTTGCACATGGCACTGAAGATACACATTACCAAATGCAATCTAGTCAGTTTGGGTTCAACGATATCGACACAGGCGATACGCTACATTCCATAGCAATCACAGATCTACCACCAGCAACACAAGGTAAGTTTGTGCTTGATGGACACGATGTTACAGCGGGGCAACACATCCCTACAGCTGACATCAGTAAGCTTCAGTTCGTTCCTGCGCAAGATTTTAATGGCGATGTTCAGTTTAAATATACTGTTAACGATGGGCATACCGACTCTGCAGAGGCTACCAACACATTTCATATTGATGCGGTGGGAGATAAAGCCGTTATATCAGGTGTGGATACTGGCGATGTTTATGAAAACAGAAACCCTGATATGTCGCCAGACTTTGCCCAGTCAGGTATGGCGCATTTAACTAATAGTATGATTCATGTTGAGGGGCAACTAACAATCATCGATCCAGATACCGGCGAGAATAGTTTTGATTCTAAAGGTATTGGTTATACCTATCATGGAAAATATGGCCATTTAATTCTTAATACAGATGGTAAATGGTTTTATGGTGTTGCGACCGGCACTGCTGATGTAAATGGTGGATTAACAACAAATGTAGGATCGACGATTGATCAACTTGGTGCAAATGAGACACTCACTGATACGATAACGATACAAAGTAAAGACGGTACTACTCATGATATTGTTATCACCATTCATGGCGACAACGACCGTCCATACTGCTCTTCAGAAGTGCAGCTCAACAGCGGTAAAGAAGACCTCGCGCAAACCATCACGGCCAGCGAACTCTTAGCAAACACTATAGACGTGGATAGCAACGACCTAGGCAAACTCACCGTTGCGAATCTTCACGCTGATCATGGTTCTATTCTAGATAATCAAGACGGCACCTACACTTTTACTCCAACCAAAGACTATAACGGCCAAGTTCATTTTAGCTATGATGTGACAGATGCGCATGGCGGAACGACTCATACAGGGGCGTCTACCACACTCACCGCTACCCCAGACGGCGCCATCATTTCAGAAGTAACAACTGACCACGTCACTGAAGATGGTTCACACAGCAGCCACAATGCAGGGGTTACAACTGAGCTCGCGAATGGAAGACTACAAGTTGTGGATCCAGATAGCGGGGAGAATAAATTCCAATACAGCCAGTTTGGTGAATCAGCAGTTCACGATCCGTTTGTTGGCATGTTACGTATTGATAGCATGGGCAATTGGGGGTACAGCGTTAATAATGCCAATTTGCAACACCTTGCTCAAGGGCAAACTGAAACCGTTATCTACCGTGTTCATAGTTATGATGGAACGGCATACGAGTTGCACATAGACGTTGTAGGCACCAATGATGCGCCAACCGTTACCCAAGTTGCGCTAAGTAACGGCACTGAAGACACGCATTATCAAATGCAAGCGAGTCAGTTTGGATTTACGGATGTTGATAGTGGCGATACGCTACATTCAGTTGCAATCACAGATCTACCACCAGCAACACAAGGTAAATTTGTGCTTGATGGACACGATGTTACAGCGGGGCAACACATCCCTACAGCTGACATCAGTAAACTTCAGTTCGTTCCTGCGCAAGATTTTAATGGCGATGTTCAGTTTAAATATACTGTTAACGATGGGCATGATGACTCACAAGAGGCTACTAACACTCTTCATATTGATGCGGTTGGTGACACAGCAGTAATCACTGGAACGACAACTGGCGATGTCGATGAAGGGCATGGTACCTATCATGATCGGTCACCAAACTACGCACAGCTTGGGATGGCTAAATTAACCAATGACCCTTTATATACTGATGGCAAGTTAGAGATTATTGACCCAGACACTGGCGAAGCACAATTTGATACAAAAGGCATAGGCTACTCCCACCATGGCACTTATGGTCAATTAATACTAAATGCCGATGGTAATTGGCATTATAAGGTTACCGTTGGTAGTAACCAACAAAACGTAGCCACAAAGATCGATCAATTAGGCGATGGGCAAGAATTAACAGATACGATTACCATTTATTCTAAAGATGGTACTGCGCAAGACATAGTCATTACCATTCATGGTGATAATGATAGACCTTATATCAGTTCTGAAGTAACACTTTCCACAGGCACAGAAGATACAGCTCTTACTTTCACCAAAGCTGATTTATTAGGCAATACTGTCGACGTGGATGCCAATGACGCAGGTAAGCTTTCCATTGAGAATCTGTTAGTCGATCACGGCTCTGTAGTCGATAACAAAGACGGCACCTACACTTTTACTCCAACCAAAGACTATAACGGCCAAGTTCATTTTAGCTATGACGTCACAGATGCGCATGGCGGAACGACTCATACAGGAGCAATCACAACCCTTGCAGCAGTTAATGATGCCGCCACATTTGCCGGTGACTCCAGCAGCATAAAAGAAGATACAAACATTCACCACAACGCGCATATCACGGGGTCAGCAACTATTCCAGATGCCCTTTATTGCCATGGGCACCTGATTGTTTCTGACGCTGATGGTCATGGCGAAGCTGCATTAGATCTTAAGGGGCAACCGAAAATATCTCTGGATGGAACCTATGGTCATTTCGACATCACTAGTACTGGGACATGGGTTTATAAAGCAGACAACAAGAGTACGCAGATTCAAGACTTAGACAATGGACAAACACTCACAGATAGCATTGAAGTCACATCAAAAGACGGTACCAAGCATTCAATAACCGTCACGATTAATGGGACCACCGATGATCCTGTTCTACACAGCCTCAGTGATTCTGGTGTTCAACATAGTGGTCCAGTTCAAGGGAATCTACTTACTGGCTCTGGGACGGATCAAGGATTGAGTGGTGCAGCAACAGACACCGATTCCAACGCACATCTGGTGTTGCAAGATATTCAAATAAAGGACCCCGTGTCAGGTTATGTCGCGGTAAGGCCTGGGCAACCACATACTATGGCCGGTATCGGTACACTCGCGATCGAAGCGAATGGTCATTATACCTTCACCCCGGAAGCTGGCTTTACAGGTAAAGTGCCAAGTATGGTTTATCGTGTCGGTGATGATGGGGGTAACCCAATAGGAGATTCTTCTCAAAACTCTCTCTCTATTGAAGTCACCCCTCCTCTACAACATGCGCCAACGGTGACAGGGCAAACTGTTTCTACAAATGAAGACATCACCAGAACCTTTACCACCAGTGAATTTGGTTACAGTGATCAAGATGGCGATGCGTTACAGTTCGTGACTATTAGCAGCTTACCGAGTCATGGATTATTACTTTTAAACGGTAACGCCGTAACCGCCAACCAGCAAATCAGCAAGGCTGACTTAGACGCAGGCCATTTAACTTTCACGCCGAGCAATAATGAAAACGGCGCCAACTATGCACAATTTACATTTACTGCGAATGATGGCCATAAAAATTCGGCAAGCGCAACGATGGTAGTGGATGTCAATGCAGTCAATGATGCACCTATCGTTGGATCGAGTTTTATTAGTTCTTTAGAAGATAAGCCTCATGCGTTCACCACCGCAGACTTTAAATATTCTGATATTGATGGAGATGCGTTAAACCACATCACGATTACCAATGTCGCCCATGGCGTGTTATCGCTGAATGGCGCCACAGTGAATATTGGTGATGACGTCAGCGCCTCCGACGTTTCATCACTCATCTTCACCCCAACTCACAACTACTTTAGTTCTGGTGTCAGCGGATTAGGGGCGGTGCAATTTACCGCAAACGATGGTCATCTTGATTCAAAAGAAGGGTCAATACTCATTAATATAGCGAGTGTCGCTGACCCTGCAACATTCAGTGGAGACTCCACAGGAGTGGCAAAAGAAGACATAACACTTCAAGCTTCAGGTACGTTGACGGCGAGTGACCCTGATGGAACCGCAGGGTTTACCGCGGTACAGGGTGGAGCTGGAATAGCCGGAAGCAAAGGCTATGGGCACGCTCATATCGATGTAAATGGTCACTGGACTTACGACCTTGACAACAACCATCCTATAGTTCAACAGCTTGGCGAAGGTCAGACAGACACTGAAACCATCACGGTTCAATCTGCAGATGGCACGCACCATGATATCGTGGTTACCATTACCGGAACCAATGACGCACCGATTCTCGGCGTTAACCAAACATCATCAACGACAGGTACATTAACAGAGACTGATGTAGATGTTACTGACTCTCATACCTTCTCTATTGTCAGTTCAACAGGGCAATTCGGTTCACTGTCCGTCGATCCAAATACTGGTGACTACGTCTACACACCAAATACGTCTATCACAGGAATGAGTTATAACTCTGCCACCAACTCCTATCATGGTGTCGATGTATTCGAAGTAAAAGTCAGTGACGGCCATACGGAAGATTCGAAATTCATCACCTTTGATGCCTCGGGACATGTCACCATGTCACCAACGGGTAGCTTAGTCACCTCGACGACTGTTCTGCACCAACCTGTGGTAACTACGACGCAACCAACCTTGCCTTCAGGCACTAACGTCGCGCCAACGAACACCGTTACTCTGGATCTCGCGTCAACAAGTGATTCAGGTTCGTCTAACACTGACAATCTGACTAATGATGCCACTCCAACAATTACCGGACACACCGATATTCCATATTCTCAAGTGACGATATACGATGGTTCAAAACCTATTGGACATGCGGTATCTAATGCTTCAGGTCAATATAGCGTAGTGGTCGATAGCTTAACCGATGGCAATCATAATCTATCCGCTAAGGCATTAACTCCTTCATCTGGGCTATCAACAATATCTTCGCTTCTTTCCGTCCATATAGATACACAAGTACACGTCGGTATTCAAACAGACCCAATTACCGCCGACAATGTGATTAATGCTCAAGAATCCAACAGCTCCATTGACATCACCGGATCCGTTTCTGGCGATTATAATGCAGGCGACATTGTGACTTTAGATGTAAATGGGACACAGCATACTGGCGTGGTCGATGCAAAAGGACACTATTCAATTGCCGTACCTGGAAGTGAACTCATTGCCGATGCTGACCAAAAAATAGAGGCATCAGTAGCGGTAACAGATAGCGCAGGTAATAGCGCTCATGCCACTGCAGATGTTACTTACCAAGTCGATACACAGGTTAGCGTTCCTACGATTACCTTTGAAAACGCAGGGGCAGACAACTTATACAGCAAAGCTGAAATCGCCCGAGGACAAGCAAACACGATCACTGCAACCGTTACGCCTCCTGGTGATGCCAAAATCGGTGAGCATCTTGTCGTTAACGGTCAGGATCATGTATTAGATGCTCATACTCTACAGCACGGAATACAAATTGAAGTTCATCCGGGTTCTAATGTACAAGCAACAATGACTGACGAACACGGTAATACCGCAGGTAGCCAAGGTTTTGCTGCAAGCGCTATTCCTGAACCAATTATTGTCAGACCGCCATCGGGAAGCCACCAAGTGTCTGGCACACTTGGGGTGCCACCACTATTACCATCGTTAACTCCGGTACCAACAGCACAAAGCGGTTGGCGAATCCATTTACCTAATGGACAATATGTCACCAGCCACCATGGGCAATATGGAACATTAACCATTGACCCTCAAACCGGCCACTTACATTACCAAGAGCAAGCTCAGGTTCATACGGGCCCACATGGCAGCGCTTCAGGTATCGGTCAACACGAAGATAAATTTGAAGTAGCATTACAAGGGTCAAATCAAGATGAAGTGGTCGCCCATGTGAACATCCAGATACTCAGTCATGGGCCAGGAAATAGTGGAAAGCTGACAGTTGGAACTGAAGTGGTTGATATGACGATCACACCTTTAGTCCATACATCGCACCCTGCTCCACCGCCACCGCCTCCTGTTCAACATGACGAGCCAGACATGGCTTCGCAAGCCGACTTTACGGTCACACTAAGCGATGATAGCAATCTAGATTTAACCCAGCAGACCCATCAAGAACCCGATCAGAAAAGCAGTCACCATGGTGCAGCCGCTTATCTGGATGCATTGGGCATTAAACCCGATGCGACATCGACAACGGTTCACGATCAACCTGCGGATATGGATATCGTACTTGCACAAGTCGACCAACCAGATGCAGCAACACATGACCAAGCGCACTTGGATATGTCAGACGCGCTGGAACACCATGATGCAAACATCAACCATAACCAAGATGATGAGCACCACCACAACGATATCGATGGTGGGTTACCGGACATTGATCCAAATAGTTAACGCATAAAATGCCAATCACTAAAACCAAAAAAGGAACACTATTTAGTGTTCCTTTTTATTTCTATTCTCTTTTAAATTTCAGTTATAACCTATAATCTCAAAGCTAACTTAATGTAACGAAAAATCATGGAGTTATGCTTACTTCCAGTACCCGAATGGCGATATAGTGGCGGCAAATTTTAATCACAAGAAACAGGGGTTGTGTCGCAAACAAGGGGGGAGGTTATGATCACCCCTCAACATTCTTCAGCTTTAACATTATGACTATTAAGTTTACTGGCCGTCACTTTCCTTCTGAGATCAGACTACAGTCCGTTCGTTACTATGTTTCCTACAAGCTGAGCTACCGTGAAATTAAAGAGGTGTTAGCTGAGCACGGCATCAGTGTTGACCACTCAACATTGAACCGTTGGATCATTAAATACGCTCCCCTGCTTGAGCACCAGGCACGTAAATAAAGAAGCCAGTCGCGTCTGCGTGGCGAATGGACGAGACATACATTAACGTCAAATGTCAGTGGAAATATTACTATCGAGTCGTTGAGAAGCACGGTCATTTCATTGATTTTTTACTCTGCAAACGCCGTGATGAGAAAACGGCTCGCGCCTTCTTTGCCAAGGCAATCTGCTATAAGGGTTTACTAGGAAAAGTGGTTAGCGATAAGAGTGGTGCCAACGCGTTAGCGTTACATAATGTCAATGTTTAACTCTGGCTGATGGGAAATCAGATGAGGGAGCCAGTTCCACCCTGGCAGGCGTGGAACTGTGGTCGATAATTAAAAGTGAACAGCTCGATAATCCTGAAGGCTTATCTGCTTGGGAGCAATTTTACGCCCTAGCAGCCTAATTGCATCTGAAGATCTGTACACTTGTACTTCGTCATAACTTTGCGACACAACCGTATTAATGGTACAGATCACATTACATCAAAGCCACTGATTAGACCAGGCAACAAACTTTTCATGATATTCTGTCCCGCTTTATTATTATCGTCTATTTGATATCAATTGATTAGCACCATTATTCATCTTGCCTAATCGTTATCATGACTTTTAGTTTCAAAAATAAGAGTAGTATATGAAGCCTAGAGCACCTTTATTCTTGCTTGCAATCACCATTATTTATATTGTTTATTCATTTCTTCGAGGTTATACCGACTTACATATATCGAGCGTATTTACTCCACTAATTTTGTTCCCGTTTGCAATATTACACGGTAGTGTCTATTGCGGTATAAAGAAAATGTCATGTTTCTTTCTATTAGTCTTCGTTGTCAGTGTTTTCTACGAAAGCGTTAGTATTTCAAGTGGATTTCCTTTCGGTCACTATTATTATTCTGACCGACTAGGAATTAAAATATTTGACGTCCCATTAGCAATCATGCCGACCTACTTCAGTTTGGGTTATGTCTCTTGGTTTATATCAACCATCCTTCTTAATCAGTTTGATAAACCGATACAAACGAAAAGTAAAGCAATCATCATCTCTCTTACTGCCTCATTTGTAATGGTTTCATGGGATGTCGTTATGGATCCTGTGAATTCGCTCATCAAATCGCTGTGGGTCTGGACCGATCGTGGTGTGTATTTTGGCGTTCCGTTAAGTAATTTCTTTGGGTGGTTTTTATGCGTATTTACCTTTTATTTGCCTTTCTCATTATGGTGCTACAACGATAAAGTACATTTGAAGCAAATCCCGCCCCATGGTTACTTATACCTGCCCTCAATCATTTACGTTACCATAATGTCAAAATACATCCTTTGCTTCTTGTTCAAAGACAACCTTGATGTCGCCACTTTGCATGGCGAAATTTTTAGCTCAAAAGACATTTATGGAAGTGTGATGCTTATTGGTATCTTTACTATGCTGCCAATCGGTATCCAATCTATCTATAAGATCTACCGACACCGCAGTCACTCGCTCTGAGCGACAAGAGTTCTTTAGTTCACACAATACGGTACTCACATTGTTTACACGCGCTAGCGTTGTATCACAACCAAAGTTTCGTATTACGATAACAAGCATGCTAAGCCGCTCTCAGCACCTCCTATTCATAGCATTCAGATCAAGTTAAGGTAATACAAATGCAGAAAATTGAACAGCTTCCAATGCCTCCTAAATCGGGGATTTTGGGGCATGTGAGTTATTTGAAGAAACCCAATGTTCATCAACAGATGCTGTCTTGGGTGAATGAATATGGTGCTTATTTTCGTTTGAAACTGGGAATGAAGGATGTAATGGTTCTCTCTGAACCCTCTCAGATTAAGGCGATTTTAAAATCGAGGCCAGATGACTTTCGCCGTTTGAAAAGCATTGAAAGTGTGTTTGAAGAAGCAGGGCTTAACGGTATTTTTTCTGCAGAAGGTGATCGTTGGAAACATCAGAGAAAGTTGACTGAGCCTATGTTCCAGCCTAGCCACCTTAAACATTTTTACCCTAAGTTAAGTGTGATTACCGAACGTTTAAGAAAGCACTTTGAAAAGTTATCAGAATCAGGAACTGTCGTTGATTTAGTTAGCGAATTCAAAAAATACACAGTAGATGTCACATCATTGTTGGCTTTTGGTGAAGACTTTAATTCGATTGAGCAATCAGACACTCCTCTTGGAGAAAGTTTACGACATGTCTTTCCTGTGATTAGCCAGCGCTCTAAGTCTCCTATTCCTTTATGGCGATTTTTCAAAACCAAGAAAGATACTCAGTTCGATGCAAGTTTAGAAGAGATCGGTCATTTTGTGTCGACTTGTATTGATAAGCAGCGCACGCGTTTGGCTGAGTGTCCTGAACTTAGAGAGTCGCCAGAAAATATGCTTCAAATAATGCTGCTGGAACAAGAATTGGATACATCACTGACTGATCGAGATATTCTAGCGAACGCCATTACTCTGTTATTAGCAGGGGAAGATACCACAGCAAACACTCTTGCTTGGATGGCGTTTCTTGTGAGTGGAAACCAAGGTAGCGAGCAAGCTTTACAAAGTGAACTGGCTGATCTGGGAGAAGCTTCTGTATTAGAGTGGCCGATCCCTCGGGTTCCCTACATGACAGCAATTATGTATGAAGCGATGCGCCTTAAACCTGTGGCTCCTCAGCTTTACCTAGAGCCGACAAAAGATACTTATCTTGTTGATTTTGAAATAAAAAAAGGCACGCCTGTTTTCGTAATACTGCATGCTAACGGTTTTGATCCCGATTTGTTTGAAGATCCAATGTCGTTCGATCCTAATCGTTGGATAAATAAAAAAGGGGCGTCATTTTCGAACCTTCAACCATTTGGCGGGGGGGCAAGGCTTTGTCCGGGTCGTTCACTCGCTATTATGGAAATAAAATTGGCGTTTCATTCTTTATTTAATGAATTTACGTTAGAGCCTCAGCAAGCTCCTGAAGATGTGTTCGAACAGTTCGCGTTCACCATGTCGCCTGTTGGATTTAAAGTCAAAATTAAAAAAGTTGCTGATGCTGACAAGAGGAATATCAAACTTTAACTGGGCAAGAAGGACAGCATATGGATGACCTAAAGCTGGAATTAAAGTGTACCTTTATCCAAAGTAAGTGGCTTGGTGAAGAAGATAGACGGAATTTGAGACATCGTGCTTTTAAATATCTTCAATTAGAAGAAGACTTTTGTTCTTTAATCGATAATTATCCCGCAAACGATCTTATTATGGAACTCAAATCTCTTCTTCTCAAGTGAGGTTGGCATTGCCTTCTCCTAGGGGGTTTGTCGCGAACAAGGGTGGTAGGTTCTGATCATACTGCAGTCCGTTCGTTACTATATTTCCTACAAACTGAGCTACCATGAAATTGAAGAGCTGTTAGCTAAGCGCGGCCTCAGTGTTGACCACTCAACATTGAACCGTTGGGTCATTAAATACGCTCCCCTGCTTGAGCACCAGGCACGTAAATAAAGAAGCCAGTCGCTTCTTCGTGGTGAATGGACGAGACGTACATTAACGTCAAAGGTCAGTGGAAATATTACTCTCGAGTCGTTAGAAGCACGGTCATTTCATTGATTTTTCACTCTGCAAACGCCGTGATGAGAAAGCGGCTCGCGCCTTCTTTACCAAGGCAATCTGCTATAATGGTTTACCAGGAAAAGTGGTTAGCGATAAGAGTGGTGCCAACGCGTTAGCGTTGCATAATGTCAATGTTCAACTCTGGCTGATGGGAAAAATACTCAACTTGATTGAAGTGTGTCAAATTAAATATCTGAACAATATAGTTGAGCAAAGTCATCGAAAAGTGAAAGGTAAAATAAATCAGTGCCTGGGGTGGAGCTGTGGTCGATAAGGCTTTGTTGCGTAATTCAATGTAGCTAAATCAAGAACCTACGATCTGATCAGCTACCTCCACCCTCTCTCGTAGCTCTATGCCTAAGCCTCGTTATAAAACAACCAATCACTCATTAACCGTGGCTCTCTGACCTTTTGGATTGATGAAGAAGCAATAAGCGGGTGGGCGCAAAGTAAACAGAATAAGCGCGGGAGGCCGCGTCGGTTCAGTGATTTAGCTATCACGACAGCACTCATGGTGAAACGAGTTTTTTCTAGGCCATTGAGAGCGCTTCAAGGATTTATCGACTCGATATTTAGGTTAGCCCATGTACCGTTAAGTTGTCCGC
>NZ_JBFSRZ010000065.1:0-24454 GCF_041466065.1 Vibrio sp. 10N.239.312.C11 | reverse complement strand
AACAGCTCTTAGACAGAAAAATTCTGCATTTAAATATAGAATTTTTCTATCTAGTATCTTGATGAAGTTAACCATACCCCGTTTTTATGAAAACTAACAGCAACTTAAGCACTACGAGCATCTGCCTGAATCCCAAAATACAGATTTTTTCTATATAGCATGAATTGATGTGCCAAACTGCAATTCATGTATATATAACCAGTTAAAATTAAAATGCAAAAATCACCATTTCTAGCCTACATACAAGAATATATGTTGGGGAGACACTATGCTCTTCGTACTACACAGGCGTACATCTATTGGATTCACCAGTACATTCTTTATCATTAAAAAAAGCATCCCAGAAGTCTGACGTCGAGGCATGTAGAAGACTTCCTGACGCACTTAGTTGTTTATAGGAAGTCAGCACAGAAAACGCAGAGCCTAGCCCTCAATGAGATAGTCTTTTTATACAAAGAAATCGTTCAGGAACCCATTGAACTTGATATGCAGTTTCGCCGTTCAGACAAATCCCGAAAGTTGCCAACGGTTATGACTCCAGAAGAAATTGGCAGGTTCTTTAACCACTGCTCACCTAACTTCAAATTACCTTACCAATTAATGTATGGGTCAGGCCTACGGTTGATGGAGTGTCTACGCTTACGAATGCAAGACATCGACTATGACTACAAATCAGTGCGAGTGTGGCAAGGAAAAGGAGGAAAGAACCGTATAGTGACAATAGCCCCCGAGCTTTTCCCTTCAATCAAGTTACAACAACAGAAATCCGCAGAATACTATCAGCAAGATATACATGATAAAGCTTTTTCTGGCGTATACCTGCCCGACTCTCTAGCTAAAAAATACCCGAGTGCAGAAAGAAGCTTAAATTGGCAATTTCTTTTTCCTTCTGCTCGTCTGGCACCCGATTTACGAACAGGTGAATTACGTAGGCATCATATTCATCCAACAGCACTAAAAAACACATTAAGGTAGCTAGCAAAAAAGCCGATATTGAGAAAAACATTTCCTGCCACACTTTAAGGCATTCATTTGCGACGCACCTTCTTCAAAGCGGTGCTGATATTAGAACAGTTCAAGAACAGCTTGGACATACCGATCTAAAAACAACGCAAATATATACTCACACCATAGATAGAGGAGCCAACGGCGTAATTAGTCCACTATCAAAAATATTCGTTAAGTAATTGTCGGGGAATCTCCGGTTCCGAGGTTTCGTAAACTTAGCGGTTAACCACTCACTTACATACCTTTACTTACCAAACCATGAAACTTGCTAAATTAGATGCTGACTTTTACTTATCGCTCTAGCCGTAACTTCAGTATTGTTACGCGCCATCAATGATATACATAAGGAAATGAAAATGAAGCGAATTGAGCAACTACCAATGCCACCCACTTCTGGTGTTTTAGGACATGTGAGCTATTTAAAAAAGTCCAATGTTCATCAGAAAATGTTGTGTTGGATTAAAGAGTACGGTGCTCATTTTCGTTTAAAACTAGGCATGAAAGATGTACTTGTATTGTCTGATGCAGCTCAAATCAAGTCCGTGCTAAAGTCTCGACCTGAGGAGTTTCGCCGCCTAAAGAATATCGAGAGTGTCTTTGATGAAGTCGGTCTTAATGGCGTATTCTCTGCTGAAGAAGAACGTTGGAAGCATCAACGAAAATTAACAGAACCTATGTTTCAGCCGAGTCACCTTAAACATTTTCATCCTCAGTTAAGCGTGATTACAGAGCGCCTAGGAAAGCACTTTGAAATGCTAGCGGAATCAGGAGAAGTGGTCGAACTCGTAGCAGAGTTTAAAAAATACACGGTTGATGTAACATCTCTGCTAGCGTTCGGGGAAGACTTTAACTCTATAGAACAAACAACTGTGCCACTAAGTAAAAGCTTACAAAACGTATTTCCGGTAATAAATCAACGCTGTAGTTCTCCAATTCCATTGTGGCGTTTTTTCAAAACGAAAAAAGACAAGCTGTTTGATACCAGTTTGGAAGACATAGGGCATTTCGTTTATGGGTGTATTGAAAAACAACGCGCTCGTCTGGTTCACGAACCAGCCCTTAAAGACTCACCAGAGAACATGCTGCAAATCATGTTATTGGAACAAGAACAAGATTCCTCATTAACTGACCAAGATATTGTTGCAAATGCTATTACCCTTCTATTAGCAGGTGAAGATACCACAGCGAATACACTGGCATGGATGGCATTCTTAGTCAGCGGCAATCGCAGTAGTGAGTTGGCCTTACAAGATGAACTTGACGCCCTAGGGAAGAGAAAGGTCTTAGAATGGCCGCTTCCTCGAACACCTTATATGACAGCGGTGATGTATGAAGCGATGCGATTAAAACCGGTAGCGCCACAACTTTATTTGGAACCCACACGAGACACTCAGATTGGTGACATCGAAGTAAAAAAAGGCACGCCTGTTTTTGTGATGCTACATGCGAATGGTTTTGATGCTGATTTATTTGAAGACCCAACCACGTTTAACCCGAATCGTTGGATAGAAAAAGATGGCGCTTCCTTCTCTAACCTTCAGCCGTTTGGTGGAGGAGCAAGGCTATGCCCTGGACGCTCATTGGCCATGATGGAAATTAAACTCGCCTTTCATACATTGTTTAAAGAATTCAGTATCGAGCCGCAACAAGCCCCTGAAACTGTGGTTGAACAATTTGCGTTCACGATGTCTCCTGTTGGGTTTAATGTAAAAATAACCAAGCGAAGCTAGCTTACAAATAGACGTATCGAGAGCCAATGATAAAGCCGAACTATCGGCTCTTTTCGTCTATTTCAACTCATCCAACACTTCATAGCATTCCGTGTCTATTTTCAGATAAGTACCTTGATCTAAAGCTATCGTATGAAATTCTGGGGCACCCACACCATTAACCAAATTGACTTCAAGCCAAACTTTGCCAAATTCATCGATATACCAAACTCGCCACAAAAGATTGGACTGTACAAGCAGCTGATAAAGCTTATAGGTCATATACAAGTCTGAACCCGCTTTCTGTGATGCTTCAATGAGATCATCAGGAATACTCACGACTTGAACTAAATAATTCACTTCAATCATAAAGCCACAAATTATTAAATTACAAAAAACCAAGTTACAACAAAACCCAGTGAGAGACATGCTTTCCACCGCCTATCTCTAACACTCTATAGATACTCTTTAATGGCAGAGATGCCATGCCAAGTACGTCTACTCGTATATTTTCCCATTATGTTTTAGCCAGCCATGAGCATGGTGATTCCGAGGATCTTTGTGAGTCCAGTGCATCACGCCACCTTTCTTGTTCCATTCATACTCCCCATAAAATTCAACTCTATCGCCCTTTCTCAATCCCTGAATACGAGGAGCTAAATCAATATTATGTGCCACCAGCAAAGTTTGTCCGCTGTCGAGCCTTAAGATAAACTTCTGATGTCGAGAGCCTTTATTATCGTCTGGAAGTAATCGTGAAACTAAACCCGACCCACGTACTTGAACATCACTTTGGTGATTTTGGTAAGCTTGCTTAAGTCGCGCATCATTGGCCTGAACATGGCTGACACCAAAGCAGAGCAATACCAAAAATAGAGTAATAAACTTTTTCATTCCCTTCATTGCTTTCGTTTCCCATATTAATTATTTAGGCTACTCACTAAGTATTCATTGCGACAAAATAGCATAAGTACCGCAACTAACGATTCATTAAAATCAAACTTATTTAATAATTACTCTTGGATTCAAATGCGCAGTACAACACTACTTTGACATTCAACATTTCAAAAAAAGAAGCTTCATTAGGTGACTTACTCTCCACAAATTGATGCGACCCCCTGTGTTTTGTAACCACTTATTACATTGAGTTTTTTAAATAAATCCCTACCCAAAAGTATACTGAACGGTGGTCACATTACACCATACTTATCATAGGTAATACGACCACCCACCCTCTTATTCATCACATTTTGGAATGCCAAAATCATTCAATTGAACTCATCAACACAGCTTATTGATTAAGCAATTGAACTCATAACGTAGACCCTGTACGCTTACACTATGCACACTGTTACTTAATGGAGATCACAATGAACGAACTACTGACAAGCGCCATGGAACAGAAACAACGAACAACAGTGACCAGTTTATTCGCAAGGAATGGATTTAAGATCGCAGCCACTGATTTTGATGATGTGACTTTCGAACGTGAAAGCGTATTGGTCAATGTTCGATTCGATGCATCTTCCAACGTCGAATCGATTTCGGTTCTTAACGACTAACGAGAGACTCGATGCAAGTAGGTCGCTAGAATGATTGAATGAACAACATTCGGCTCATTTTAGCGCATCTTGCTAGCTGTCCTTTGCTACTTCATCACCATCCTCTCTTCCAAAAGCCACCGAGTGACAATTAGGCCAATAACTCGCAATTCCATGAGCTTGGCTTATATTTATTAATACCCTTTGAACAAAAATTCGAAATGATGCCTATGTTCCTAACTCGGTTAATTTATGTCAGTACACTTTCCGAATGTTGTGATTCCAAAGCACTGGATGAAATACTCACTATCTCACGAGACCACAATCGGCAGAGCCATCTAACAGGGCTTCTCAGTCATAATCAAAAGTACTTTCTTCAATGCATTGAAGGCTCTAGGGAGGCGGTAAACCATACCTACAATCACATCCTAAACGATAAGCGGCACGAGAGAGTGACCATACTGTATTTTAAGGAAGTTGATTGTCGAGAGTTTGGAGATTGGTCAATGGGAGACATTCCGCAGTCTAATTTGACTGAACTGTTGAACTTACAATTTTCGACTTCGGATCAATTTAACCCATACGAAATGTCTGGCGAAAGTGCTTATAAAATGCTTTTAGAGTTAAAGCAAAATCTGCCGTCTGAGTGACCTAATTTTCAAACGGCAAGCCTTAGAACGATGATGTCGATTCAAGGGTAAGTAATCCTCTTTCAAGCCCGAGTTCATACTCGGGCTATTCGTTCAAAAATCCCAGTCATCGTCTTCGGTCGCGACAGCTTTACCTATGACATAAGAAGATCCAGAACCAGAAAAGAAGTCATGATTTTCGTCAGCATTTGGCGACAGGGCGGCCATGATAGCAGGGTTAACCTGACACAACTCATCCGGGAACAATGCTTCAAACCCGAGATTCATCAATGCTTTGTTGGCATTGTAATGTAGAAAATGCTTCACATCTTCAGTTAAGCCAACAGGATCATAAAGCGATTCGGTATATTGTGTTTCGATTTCATAAAGAGAGAACATTAATGAATAAGCTTCATCCTTAACTCTCGCCTGTTCTTCCTCACTAAGAGATTGGTAAGCAAGTTGGAATTTATATCCAATGTAGTAACCATGAATCGCCTCATCACGAATAATCAGACGGATCAAATCCGCTGTATTGGTCAGTTTTGCCCGACTCGACCAATGCATGGGTAGATAAAACCCAGAATAGAATAAGAAACTCTCCAGAAAAACACTGGCCACTTTTTTCTTTAGCGGATCGCCTTCAGCCAAATAATCGTCGAGGATAATCTGTGCTTTTTTCTGTAACAGAGGGTTCTCTTCAGCCCAGCGAAACGCTTCATCAATTTGCGGCGTAGTACACAAAGTTGAGAAGACAGAAGAGTAACTACGAGCATGAACTGCCTCCATAAAAGCGATATTGGTTAATACCGCTTCTTCATGAGGCGTTCTCGCATCTTCCATCAAGGCTGGCGCACCCACCGTATTCTGAATCGTGTCGAGTAACGTTAAACCGGTAAAAACTCTAATCGTTAGCGTTTGCTCTTCTTCAGTTAATTGCTTCCATGTTTGAATATCATTGGATAAAGGTACCTTTTCAGGCAGCCAAAAATTAACCGTCAGGCGATTCCAAATCTCTAGATCTTTGCCATCAACCATACGATTCCAGTTAATCGCTTGAACGGGTCTGGATTCCATTTTTTTCATTGCGTTTATCCCTTTATTACAGTGAGCACGACACGCACCCTTCGACTTGAGTACCTTCTAATGCTTTCTGTCGCATTCGGATGTAGTAAAGCGTTTTAATTTTCTTTTTCCATGCGTAGATCTGAGCTTTGTTGATATCTCTCGTCGTTACCTCATCGTCAAAAAACAAAGTTAATGAAAGGCCTTGATCAACATGTTCAGTGGCCGCCGCATAGACATCGATTATTGCCTTAGGGCCTATGGAAAAGGCATCACGGAAGTACTCTAAATTGGAGTTATTCAAATACGGCGCAGGGAAGTAAACTCGCCCAATTTTACCCTCTTTTCTTATCTCCACTTTAGCGGTAACGGGATGAATAGAAGCGGTAGAGTCGTTGATATAGCTAATTGAGCCTGTAGGAGGAATGGCCTGCAAGTATCGGTTGTATAGCCCTGAGCTCATGACGAGTTGTTTCAATTCGCTCCACTCAGACACTGTGGGTATTCGTATATCTAAACGGCTAAAGAGATCTTGGACCACGTCCAATTTTGGCGAGAAATCCTGCTGCAAATATTTGTCGAAGAAAGACCCATCACTGTAACTAGAATCTTCGAACCCTTTGAACGTACTCTTTTTCTCTTGTGCCAACTTATTGGAAGCCACGAGACAGTGATATAAAACACAGGCAAAATAACTGCTGGTGAAATCAATGGCCTCTGGTGAATCATAGTGAATGCGTTCTCGAGCCAAAAAACCATGCAAGTTCATCTGACCTAAACCAATAGCATGACTTTCATCGTTGCCCTTTCTTATCGAAGGAACACTGTTGATTGCGCTCATCTCTGACACTGCATTTAATGCTCGAATTGCGGTGTCAACGGTTTGAGATAGTCGACCTCCATCCAAGGCTTTAGCAATATTGATCGAGCCTAAATTGCACGAAATATCTCGCCCGACATGACTATAGTTCAAGTCATCATCATAATTTGACGCCTCGTTGACCTGCAATATTTCAGAACACAAGTTAGACATATTTACACGCCCCTGAATGGGGTTAGCCTGGTTAACCGTATCTTCGAACATAATGTATGGATAGCCCGACTCAAATTGGATCTCGGCAAGCGTTTGGAAAAGGCCTCTTGCACTCATTTTCCCTTTGCGGATTCTCGGGTCGTCCACCATTTCATGGTACTTCTCCGTCACGCTAATTTCAGAGAAAGGTACGCCATACACTCGCTCAACATCATGGGGAGAAAACAAGTACATATCTTTGTTTTGCTTGGCTAATTCCAGAGTAATATCGGGGATGACAACACCAAGGCTCAAGGTCTTAATTCTAATTTTCTCATCGGCATTTTCTCTTTTTGTATCAAGAAATTGCATGATGTCTGGATGATGAACATTGAGATAGACAGCACCCGCGCCTTGCCTAGACCCCAATTGGTTTGCATACGAGAAACTGTCTTCAAGCAATTTCATCACGGGGACGACACCTGAACTTTGATTTAAGATCCCCTTAATAGGCGCACCTTGCTCTCTTAAATTCGTCAGAAGTAAAGCAACACCACCGCCACGACGTGAGAGTTGCAACGATGAGTTAATCGCACGACCGATGCTCTCCATATTGTCTTCGATTCTCAACAAAAAGCAGGAGATCAATTCACCACGGCTCTTTTTACCGGAGTTAATAAAAGTGGGCGTAGCCGGTTGAAAGCGTTGATGAATGATTTCTTCCATTAGTGCCAGAGCAAATTCACAGTCACCACGAGCCAGTAACAGCGCAGTCATAACCACTCGGTCTTCGAACCTTTCTAAATATCGCTTACCATCACGAGTTTTCAGTGCATAGGAAGTAAAAAACTTATAAGCACCTAAGAACGTTCGGAATCGAAATTTGGCTTGATAGGCGTTTGCCCAGATTTGATGAAGAAAACTGCGATCATATTGATCAATAACTTGAGCCTCGTAATATCCCTCTCTGAGCAAATAGTCGATCTTCTCGTCTAAATTATGAAAGAAAACGGTATTTTGATTAACGTGTTGTAAGAAAAACTGTCGAGCCGCTTGCTTGTCTGCCTCAAACTGAATCGTCCCTTGTTCATCAAGTAGATTCAACATTGCGTTTAAAGCATGGTAGTCAAGGGACTCGTTCTCAAAGTGGTTATCCATGATGTTTCCAAAATTGTTCTAACCCATTTGTCACGATATCAATATCGCTCTGGGTTCCAGATAGTTCGAAACGGTACAACAGCGGCACATTGCATTTTTCAGCTACAATGGCACCTCCGCGAGCAAAAAGAGCTCCAAAGTTTCGATTTCCCGATGCAATCACACCTTTAATCAATGCTCGATTATTCGGGTTATTCAATAGACTTATAACAGAGTTAGGCACAGCTCCTCGCCCCTCACCATCGGCATAAGTCGGGCATATGAGTACGAATGGTTGCTCAATCTCTAGCGCCCTTTCATTGGCCTCAGTAGGAAGCCTGATCGCAGGTAATCCTAGCTGTTCGACAAACCGCTTCGTATTCCCTGAAGCGCTAGAATAATAAACAATCATTAACCCAACGCGCTGATCATGTCAGGTCTAAAACCGGACCAATGGCGGTCATTGGCGACAACCACGGGAGCTTGTCGATACCCCATTGATTGAACCCTTTCCATTGCGATTTCGTCGCACGTTAAATCAACAACTGTATGCTCAATACCTTTGCTCTGTAACGCCTTAACCGTTGCTGTGCATTGCACACACTGTGGCTTGGAATAAACGATGACATCCATATTATACAACCTCAATTAAATCTTAATGATAATCATTATTAATAAATAATGGCGCATATAGTATTTGGGATTTATGTTTTGTCAACATATTGATCCCCGACCTAAAGACCATAGACAATACATGGTTGATATGCAAATGATAATCAATATCATCTATTATCACCAGTCAAATATGGAGCAGTAAGGTGAGTATTTCGAGTTCCGGTTCTAATGACATATCCATACATGATATGGAGTGGCAAGGCGTCACGTTAAGTGAAAGTGCCGCAAACAGAATTTCCCAGTTATCACATGGGCAAAAGCACTTCCACCTCACGGTTAAGTCCTCTGGCTGTACGGGGTTTGCATATGAAGTGGCGCTGATCGATTCGCCATCCGATGACGACATCAAGTACGAATCACATGACGTCATTTTCTATATTGCGCTCAAAGCCCTACCTATGATCGATGGCACAGAGATCGACTTTGTGCGTCAGGGGTTAAACAGTAATTTTGTATACAACAATCCCAAAGTGAAAAACCTTTGCGGATGTGGTGAGAGTTTTGGAGTTTAACCATGTGCGCATTAGAAACGCAGCCTGAAGTTACAGAGTTACTGCACAGCAGTCACTATCGTGAAGGTTTCTACACTGAGTTATCTTCAGATACTTTGTCGAAGGGAATCAACGAACAAGTCGTTCGAGCAATCTCCGCAAAACGTAACGAACCCGAATGGATGTTGGAGTTTCGTCTCAAAGCATTCCGTAAATGGCGAACAATGGAGGAACCGCATTGGTTAAAAGCCGATTATCCAGACCTAAATTACCAAGATTACAGTTACTACTCCGCGCCAAGTTGCTCTAGTTGCGACAAAGATAGTTGTGGCAAAGATAGTGATGATGGCTCGAATGAATTTTTAACCGAAGAAGTCGAGACAGCCTTTGAAACACTGGGGATTCCAGTTAGAGAAGGTTCAGAAATTGCTGTCGATGCAATCTTCGATTCAGTTTCCGTCACCACTACCTATCAAAACGAACTGAAAGAACTCGGGATCATCTTCTGTTCATTCAGCGAAGCTATCCAAGAATACCCTGAACTTGTGCAGCAATACTTAGGCACCGTTGTTCCACCTGAAGATAACTTCTTTGCGGCTTTGAATGCCTCTGTTGCCTCTGACGGCACTTTTGTTTACATCCCGAAAGGTGTGAGATGCCCAAGAGAACTCTCTACCTACTTTCGAATAAACCAAGCAAAAACAGGCCAGTTTGAAAGAACAATTTTAGTGGCTGATGAGGACTCATACGTCAGCTACATTGAAGGTTGCTCTGCCCCGATGAGAGATACCTATCAGCTTCACGCCGCCGTCGTAGAAGTCATCATTCACAAGCGTGCTGAAGTTAAATATTCCACTGTGCAAAACTGGTTCTCAGGAGCAGAGGATTCACAAGGCGGCATACTCAATTTCGTAACCAAACGTGCGGTTTGCGAAGGCGAGTACAGCAAAATGTCTTGGACTCAATCAGAAACAGGTTCTGCGATAACGTGGAAGTACCCAAGCGTGATTCTCAAAGGAGACTACTCTGTCGGTGAGTTTTTCTCCGTCGCTTTAACGAATGGCGTTCAACAAGCGGATACCGGCACTAAGATGGTTCATATAGGAAAACACTCTCGCTCTACCATCATTTCAAAAGGGATTTCAGCAGGCAAAAGCCAGAACAGTTACCGAGGGCTGGTTAAAGTCACCCCTAACGCAGAAGGTGCGAGAAACTTCACTCAGTGCGATTCAATGTTAATCGGCGCTGAATGTGGGGCTCACACTTTTCCTTATATCGAAGTCAAAAACCCGTCTGCGCACGTTGAACACGAAGCGACGACCTCTCGAATTGGCCAAGAACAACTGTTTTACTGCACCCAAAGAGGGATCAGTGAAGACAACGCCATATCCATGATCGTCAATGGTTTTTGTAAAGACGTATTTTCAGAATTACCACTCGAATTCGCTGTTGAAGCGCAGAAACTCCTATCAATCAGCCTCGAGCATAGTGTGGGATAAAATGTTAGAAATTAAAAATTTACATGTCAGCGTTGAAGAAAATACTATCCTAAAAGGTATTAACCTAACTGTTAAACCTGGTGAAGTTCACGCAATTATGGGACCGAATGGGTCAGGAAAAAGTACCCTATCCGCCACACTGGCAGGCAAGGATGATTACGAGGTCGTCAGTGGTGAGATTGTTTTCAAAGGTCAAGATCTTACAGAGCTAGATCCAGAGGAAAGAGCCGGTGAAGGGGTATTTTTAGCCTTTCAGTACCCTGTCGAAATTCCAGGTGTCAGTAACAAACTCTTTCTAAATACAGCTCTCAACGAGGTTCGTGAATATCGAGGCTTAGAACCAATCGATCGTTTTGACTTTGAAGATCTATTGGAAGAAAAAGCGCAATTGTTGAAGATGCCGGCAAATTTACTCCAACGCTCTGTCAATGAGGGATTCTCTGGTGGAGAGAAAAAGCGCAATGACATTCTACAAATGGCGGTGCTCTCACCTGATCTTTGTATACTAGACGAGACCGACTCAGGTCTAGATATTGATGCCCTTAAAGCCGTCTCTGAAGGTGTAAACGCGCTGCAGAATGAGCAACGAGCTTTCATTTTGGTCACGCACTATCAACGTATCCTCAATTACATCAAACCAGATTTCGTGCACGTGTTGTACCAAGGAAAGATTGTAAAATCTGGTGACCACACGTTAGCTCAAGAATTAGAAGAGAAAGGCTATGGGTGGATCATTGATGAACAATAAACATTCATTGCTTGATTCATTTGAAACCCTTGTTCGACCGCATGAGTGGCAAAAAAAACAATGGTCTAAATTGCTTGGGGTTGAGTTACCGTCCCCTCAACATGAGGACTGGAAATACACGCCTCTTGACCGATTAAACGAACTAGAGCTAAGCAGCGCACCACAGCAGTCGACAGCTAACACGCCATACAACAAATTCAGTTTAGACATTGATGCTTATCGATTAGTCTTCGTCGACGGCTTCTTTTTAGCTCGATACTCCGACTGGATTCCAAAAGTTCGAGTGACTCCCATCTGCGCGCTCTCTCCAATTGAAATCGATGAGCTATCTCGTTCAATAAAGCCAGACGCTTTTACCTATATTACTGATGCTACCGCTTCAAGTGGCGTATTAATCGAGGTCGAAGCGAATACGCAGGTATCGAAACCTATTTATCTTCTGCATATCAATTCCGAAAAACAAGGTGATGTATCAAGCTACAGAAGCCATATTGAAGTCGCAGCTCATGCGGAAGTCACCGTCATCGAACACCATGTTTCACAAGGTAGTGGTGGAGGCGTAACATTATCTCGCTTAACACAACACGTTGGTTGTGGTGCTCACTATCATCACACTAAAATTGTCGAAGAGGCCTTAAGTCAACATCACTTCGGTCACAACGATTTGATAGTTAATGCGCATGCTAGCGCCTACTCTTGTTGCTTGCTCTACTCCGGCCAATTGATACGACATCAAGTAAGTTCAGAACTGACTGGCGAACAAGGTTTTGTCGCTATGGACAGTATTTCCCTACCTCAAGGTGAGGCAGTTTTTGATACTCGCACCTATTTGAAACACAACTCTCCCCACTGCCAAAGTGAACAAAATCATAAAACCATCGCTCGAAACCAATCTAAGTCTGTTTTCGACGGCATGATCTATGTTGACCCTACCGCGCAAAAAACAGACGGGCAAATGGACACCCACAGTCTGATTCTAGGCGATGACGCCCAAGTTAACTCTAAACCTCAATTAGAGATTTATGCCGATGATGTTAAATGCAGCCATGGTGCAACAACAGGGCAAATCGACCCAAACCAAATCAACTACTTACGCTCTAGAGGTATACCAAAAGAACGAGCCGAACACATGATTACCTCTGCGTTTGTCATTGGCGTTACCGAGAGAATTAAACACCCCGCCCTAAGACAATCTGCGATAGATAAAATCAATGCGTCACTCAATAAAGGATGTCCTAATGATTGATTCGAGCGAAAAGACAAGCCCTTGGTTTAACGACTTCCCAGCTCTAAGAACTCAAGTTTACGACAAGCCTTTGGTCTATTTAGACAGTGCTGCGACGGCCCAAACCCCTCAAATCGTTATCGACCGCATGACTCAGTTTTATCAACATGATTATGCGAGTGTTCATCGAGGTGTCCATTACCTAAGCTCTAAAGCAACCGAAGAAATGGAACAAGTGAGAGAAAAACTTGCGCAGTTCATTTCAGCTAAATCCCGAGAAAGTATTGTTTTCACAAAAGGGACGACAGAGGCCATCAATCTCGTTGCGAATAGCTATTTACGCCCTAGGTTAAAAGCGGGTGACGAAATCATCGTGACGGAAATGGAGCATCACGCTAACCTTGTTCCTTGGCAGATGCTTTCTGAAATTTATAATGTCAACATTCGTGTTTGGCCAATGGCAAAAAATGGCTATTTGAATCTCAACGACCTTGTCTCGTTAATGAATACAAAGACAAAACTGCTGGCGATTAGCCACGTATCGAATGTTCTAGGCCGCGTAAACCCAATTAAAACGATAGTCAAAGCTGCACATAAAGCAAAAGTCCCCGTGTTAGTCGACGGGGCTCAAGCTGTCATGCACCATAAAGTCAATGTGACGGACCTCGATTGTGATTTCTACGCCTTCTCTGGGCACAAATTGTATGGCCCGACAGGCATCGGCGTGCTTTATGCAAAAAAATACACCTCGACAACATGGTGCCATGGGAAGGCGGCGGAGCCATGATCGATCAAGTGACCCTGCCTTTGGGAACCTCGTTTGGCCAAGCGCCATGGAAGTTCGAAGCAGGTACTCCGAATATTGCCGGCATTTTAGGTTTAGGCGCCGCTCTAGACTACATTGAAGCTATCGGCTTCAAAGAGATCTCTGGCTATGAAAAAAACATAATGAATTATTTGGTGGAGAGCATTAGACAGGTACCAGCAATAGAGCTCTATGGCGACGATGATAACCGCACCGGCGTTTTGGCCTTTAATATGAAAAACCAACACTCTTTTGATGTCGGTTCATTCTTAGATAGGTATGGTATTGCGATTCGTACCGGACATCTCTGCGCAATGCCCCTTATAAAACGACTCGGTCAAAACTCGCTGTGTCGCGCATCGATTGGCATGTACACAAGGCCCAAAGACATAGACGCCTTGTGCCAATCACTAAAACGAATCCACCAACTGTTAAGGTAGCTTATGTCCCCTGAAAAGCTCCAGAAAAACTTCGAGCGATGCGCTGACTGGGAAGAACGTTACATGTATTTGATAGAGTTGGGAGACCGGTTAGAGCCCTTCCCTATGGAAAAGATGAATAAAACACATCTTATCGCAGGCTGCCAAAGTAACGTATGGCTAGATCTTTCCATCGGTCAACAGAATAAAATGTCGATACAAGCGACCAGCGATTCTTCGCTAGTTAAAGGTTTGCTGGCATTGGTGTTGATCGCCTATAACAACCAACAACCCGCGAGCGTTCTAGAATTCGATATTAAAGACTGGTTCCGCCAGCTAGATTTAAAATCTCAGCTTAGCGCCAGTCGGAGTCAAGGTTTAGAAGCCATAATAAAACATATTCGGTGTCACGCTCGGGCTGTTTAACCTTCAATAAGCAATAGCCTAGCATGATTAGATCACGACATTTTGCTTCTTCTAAAAAGCGAACATAAAAAAGCCCCAACCTAAGTTGGGGCTTCGTTCTATCTATCTATCTATCTATCTATCTATAATTACAGCTTAAAACGGCTGATTTCATTTTCTAGTTCATTAGACAGTTCAGAAAGCTGAGCAGCTTGTTCTGCAGCTTGGTGCGCTTCACCTGCTAGCTCGTTAGATACGTCACGGATTCCTTCAGTGTTACGAGTAATCTCAGACGTTACTGACGCTTGCTCTTCTGCAGCAGAAGCAATTTGAGTCGCCATATCACTGATACGTTCAACAGCAGCATGAATTTGCGTTAAGCTAGCGGCCGCTGAGTTTGAATCATCAACACTTGTTTCGGCAAGCGTTCGGCTATCGTTCATGATACTTACCGCTTTGCCCGTTGTACCTTGCAGTAATTCAATCGTTTGTTGAATTTCTTGAGTTGAACCGTGTGTACGTTGGCTCAAAACTCTCACTTCATCAGCAACAACCGCAAAACCGCGACCTTGTTCGCCAGCACGGGCAGCTTCAATCGCCGCGTTAAGTGCAAGTAAGTTAGTTTGTTCAGCAATGCCTTGGATATTGGACAAGATAGCGTTGATGCTATTGCCGTGCTCTTCAAGCTCAAGAATCACGTTCGTTGCAACTTGAACTTCTTGTGCAAGGTTTTGGATTGAGCTTTGAGTCTGTGTAACTTGACCCGTACCGTGCTCACACGCGCCAACAGCTTCAGATGAATTCTGTGCAGTTTGATCAGCATTACCCGCAATCTCTTGTGTTGCTGCAGCCATTTCGTTCACGGCTGTTGCTACCATATTGATTTCGTCTTGTTGCATCTGAATGCGAGCACTACGCTCTTCAGCTTGAGAAGCTGTTTGACGTGCTTGGTTACCCAATGCAGCAGACACTTCACTTAGCTTGAGTACCATGGTGTGCATGTTGCCCACAAAATGATTGAAATTTGCCGCAAGTTTACCAATTTCGTCATCACTTTTAAGCTCAAGACGTTGAGTCAAGTCGCCCTCGCCTGAAGCAATTTCTTCAAGTGCCGCTGAAACGCGGTTTAAGTCGCGGAATAGGAAACTAACCAACATAGAAACCAACACGATAACGATCAGAGTAATTACAACCGCTGTAGTAATGAGTTGCGTAAGAAGTATTGAGTGATTCGCTTCTTCTGTTGCTTTGTCCATCTGAACTGCGAAAATCCAGTTCGTATTAGGCACATTAGTGAAGTAAAGAAGCTTCTCAGCACCGCGCTCTTTGATAATCTCGATGCTACCCGTACGCACTGCGTTTTCGATGATAGGCATAGAAATGTCGTTTGAAAGCTGGCTTACAGGCTTAAGGCTCAGTGCTGAGTCTGGGTGTGCTAGGAATGTGCCGTCAGAGGCATCAATGAGCATTGCGTAAGCGTTGTCACCAACATCTAAGCTGATAACATCGTTGACTAGCTGATCAATAAGTACATCCGCACCAACAACACCAATAAGCTTACCGTTATGACGAACAGGTTCAGCAATCGTAACTAGAAGCGCTTGGGTAATCGCATCTTGATAAGCGGTCGTAATAATTTGCTTACCGGCTGCGTTTGCTTCTTGGTACCAAGGGCGTTGACGAGGGTCGTAATCTGCACGATTACGTTCAGGATGTGAACGGTACATTCCGCCTTCTGGAGTACCTAAAAAGATATCGTCAAAGCCACCCGCTACACGAGCTTGCTTAAGGAAAGGAACAACATCATCCTCTCGTGAAAAGTCATTAAACGCTGATGCGATATCCGTGCGAATATCAATCCAGTTTTTAATACCTTCAGATGCTGCTTCAGATACGCTTTCAGCTCGTTGGTATACGCCATTACGAGTCTCTTCAAATAATTGGTTTGCTGATAACCAAGTCAAGGCTGTTGCCATGACGATAACAGCAGATAGGCTAGCACCTATCAACTTCTGCTTAAGTGTTAATTTCATTAGTAAGTTTCACGAGTGGTGGAAAATCTAGCGAATACTACCCAATTTAAGTAAACGATTCGAGCTATTTCACAGTTTCACATCACATTATATTTGCAATAAAACCAAAAACTTATCTTTCGCCAATTACTTGGCTTTTCGCCAAATTCAACGACGATTCCTACGATATATACAGTGTTACAGGCTGTAAAATGGATAAAAAAAAGGCAGGAGAGTTTCCTCTTCTGCCTTTTGTTTTACTTTGTATTCAACATCAAAAAATGAAAAATCGAATAGTAGCTAGTCTAGCTTTTCTCTGTTCGCATACCCATTAGTAGGCTCACACACATCAATAATAGAATGATGGTGAATGGCAACGCGGTTGAGATTGCACCCGCTTGCAGAGCTTGAACGGCTTCAGTACCGCCAACCCACAATAGAGCTACTGCAATCGCACCTTCAAGGAACGCCCAGAACACACGTTGAGGTACAGGCGTATCAACTTTACCACCAGCAGTAATGCTGTCGATAACTAAAGAGCCCGAGTCAGACGATGTAATAAAGAATACGAGAACCAATACAACCGCAATGATTGAAAGCAGAGTACCAAACGGCAATACATCAAACATTTGGAACATTGCCAGTGATACATCAGTTAAGCCATTTTGACCTAGGGTACCAACCTTATTCACGATTTGATCAATTGCCATACCACCGAACACTGACATCCAAATGATAGTCACTGTCGTTGGAACAATCAGTACCGCTGTAATGAACTCACGAACAGTACGACCTTTAGAAACACGCGCGATAAACATACCGACAAATGGAGACCATGAGATCCACCAGGCCCAGTAGAATACAGTCCAACCATGTAACCAAGCTTCATCTTCACGACCGTGAGGGTTGCTCAACGGAATGATGTTCTCGATGTATGCCATCAATGTTGTAGGGATTGAACCTAGAGTCACTGCGTAGCCGATTAGAGCTACTAGGATAAGCAGTAGGAAAGCAACCAACATGTTGATGTTACTGATAACTTTAACGCCACCATCAATACCACGAAGTACGGATACGACCGCTAGCAAAGTTACTACGGTAATAACAATGACTTGTAACCCTAAGCCTGCCTCAATGCCGAATACATGCTGAATACCACTTGCCGCTTGTTGCGCACCAAGGCCAAGCGATGTCGCCAAACCAAACAGGGTTGCAAGTACAGCAAGAATATCAACAATGTGACCAGCCCAGCCCCACGCCCTATCACCTAAAATTGGGTAGAAGATAGAACGAATTGAAAGCGGTAATCCCTTGTTGTAAGAGAAGAAAGCCAGTGAAAGCGCCACAACACCATAAATAGCCCAAGGGTGAAGCCCCCAGTGATACATGGTTGCACCGAGTGCTAGTTTTGCAGCTTCTGGTGTATTTGCCTCTACGCCAAGTGGCGTTTCATACCAACCTGTGTAGTAAGCCGCAGGTTCTGCAACACTCCAGAACATCAAGCCAATACCCATACCTGCAGCAAACAGCATCGATAACCAAGACATGAATGAGTAATCTGCCGTTGCATCAACACCACCAAGGCGGATTTTACCAAACGGAGAAACAATCAAGCCTAAGCAAAAAATAACGAAAATATTACCGGACCAAATGAACAACCAATCAAATGAATTGATAATTTGCCATTTAACACCATCCAATGCTGACTTCGCTGAAGCGGTATCTGTAAGCAGCACACCGATCAAGAACAAAGTGATGAGTCCCGCACTGATACCAAACACTGGGTTATGAACGTCAAAACCCCATTTTTGGACGTTATCTTGACCAACAGTGTAATCCGTACTGTCGATACTGTATTTATCTATACCTTTAGTCATTATTCCTCTCTACGGAATACTTATAAGGTCTGTTGACCTCATATCCCTTACTTTCCTGTGACTGAATCACAAACTCGAACATACGATCCAAGTAGTACAAGCTGTTGTCACGATAATTCAAATACTTGGATGTCTGAAGTTTAGCAGGTTAACTTATTGTTTTCAGTAAACTAGAATCAGTTCGATGGATTTTCAAACAAAATATAGGTAATCACTTATGTTTGCGGCGAAAAAAAGGCCGACTAAGTCGACCTCTATTTGAAAAATACTTTTAGCTCAAAGCACTTTGCTGCTTAACCAATTGATTCTCTGTACGTAAACCAAGAAACAAACTTAGGCACATAAGCAATAATATGAAGGCAAATGGTAGTGCCATTGAGACTGTTCCAGCTTGTAATGCCTGAATAGATTCAGTACCACCAACCCACAGTAGAACCGCCGCAATCGCACCGCCCATCAATGCCCAAAATACACGCTGTGGAACAGGTGCATCGACTTTACCGCCAGAAGTAATGCTATCAATAACCAATGAACCTGAGTCTGATGAGGTGATGAAGAACACCATAATCAAACCAATCGATACCACTGAAAGCACTGAGCTCATTGGCAGCGCATCATAAGTGTGGAATAGAGAAAGTGTAATATCTTGCAGACCATTTATACCAATCTCACCCACTTTATTCGCCACCTGGTCAATCGCAATACCACCGAAAATAGCCATCCAAATGATAATGACAGACGTCGGGATAAATAAGACTGCAACGATGAATTCACGAATTGTACGACCTTTAGAGATACGAGCGATGAACATGCCTACGAATGGTGACCATGAAATCCACCAAGCCCAGTAAAATACCGTCCAACCTTGCATCCATGTTTCATCATCACGACCATGAGGGTTGCTAAGAGGAATAAAGTTCTCAATGTAGCCCATTAGCGCGGTTGGTATCGCCTTAATACCCGCCATGCCACCCGCGATAGTTACGAAGATCAGCAAGCCTAATGCAACAACCATGTTGACGTTGCTGAGAACCTTAACACCACCGTTAATACCGCGAATCACCGACATTGTTGCCAACAGTGTTACCACTGCAATAACAATAAGCTGCATACCAATACCGCCATCGGTACCAAATACATGGTTAATACCGCTTGCGGCTTGCTGTGCACCTAGGCCAAGTGATGTTGCAAGGCCAAACAATGTTGCAAGTACTGCGACAATATCAACGATATGACCAAACCACCCCCAAGTTCTGTCACCGAGCAGCGGGTAAAAGATTGAGCGAATAGAAAGCGGTAAGCCTTTATTGAAAGTAAAGAAGGCAAGAGACAAAGCAACAACGGCGTAGATTGCCCAACCGTGCAAGCCCCAGTTGTAGATGGTTGCACCTAGTGCCAACTTAGCCGCTTCAGGAGAATACGCTTCAACACCGAGCGGTGTTTCATACCAACCGGTAAAATAAGCTACTGGCTCTGCCACACCCCAGAACATCAAACCAATACCCATTCCCGCGGCGAATAACATCGACATCCAAGATAGGTTAGAGTGCTCTGCTTTAGCATCATCGCCACCTATACGTATCTTTCCGTACGGGGAGATAATGAGGACAAAACAGAAAAATACGAAAAGGTTCGCAGCCCACATAAAGAAACCATCGAAGTTACCGATGACTTTCCACTTAACGCCATCAAGTGCCGCTTTAGCTGTTTCAGGTTCTGCAACCAAAAGCGCAATCAGGAAAGCAATTATCGCCCCAGCGCTGATTCCAAATACAGGGTTATGAACATCAAAACCCCATTTCTGAACATTATCTTGTCCTACGGTATAATCAGTATTATCAATACTATACCTATCCTTTACAGGCTCCATGCATCCTCTCTAATTAGTAGCGCACAATTTGCAACATTGCATTTGGCACTTAAATTTCGAAAGGAAGAATAACAACTCGTCGCAAAAATACTAAAAAAACCATCAAAAAACGGGTGTAAACGGCACATTTGGTAATTAAATTACACATCCACTGTAATTTAGCGTAACATCACTCAACAAGCCCAGAGCTAACAGCATACTTGGCAAGCTCTGCCGTAGAGTGAATGTCTAGCTTATGCTTGATATTTTGTCTATGGGTTTCAACCGTTCGGTAACTGATATTTAATCCCTTCGCGATCTCTTTACTGCTCTCCCCTTTAGCCACTAATTTCAACACAGCTTCCTCACGCCTACTCAATGGGTTCTTCACAGATTGTGTGGGAGTAATAGGCTGAGTAAACAAGTTCTGAGTCACTTTTTCACAGAAATAGGTTGAGCCTTGATTGACCGTCTTGATTGCCTGCACCATTTTTTCAGCCGAAATTTCTTTCAACATATAGCCAACAGCACCCGATTGCATCACCTTCATGATGTATTCACGGTTGTTATGCATGGTCAGCATCAGCACCTTAGCTTGAGGATCTTCCTCTTTAATCAGGTGAGTGGCATCAATACCATTCATGATAGGCATGCTGATATCCATCAACACTACATCAGGGCGCAGGTCTTTAACCATTTCAACGGCTTCTAATCCATTGCTGGCTGTACCTATCACGCTAATATCAGGCTCGAGTTCTAATCTCGCCATAAAGCCATCCAGTACCACTTGGTGATCATCTGCAATCACAACTCGAATAACTTCACTCATTCACTAATCCCTCTAGTGTCAGTAACACTGTAATTTCCGTTCCAAAGCCAACCTCACTCATCAATTCAAAGTCACCACCGATGAACTCCACCCGTTCTCTCATGTTACGTAACCCAATACCTCGCTTTTCCATTGCTTTATAGGTATTGAAACCGACTCCATCGTCTTGGATGAGCAACTGCAACACATTTCCAATTTGCTGTGCGATAACCGTTACTTTGGTCGCTTGTGCGTGTTTCTCTATATTATTCAGTGACTCTTGCACCACTCGATATAAAGTCGTCGCAGCTTCTGATTTCAACTTTCCCGGCTGCGTATTAAACAAGGTTTCCACTTCAATGCTCGAGTGCGCCTGAAAGTCTAATAACAGCGAAGACAACGCCGCTTCTAAGCCGATATCATCCAATGAACTTGGTCGAAGTTGATGCGAAATATGCCTCACCTCTTCGATTGCCCGCATCAGTGAATGCTGAGACTTATTCAAATGCACTTTAAGGTCTTCGCTTTGTAGCTTATTACCGAGCAGTTCTAAGTGACAGCGACTCGACACTAATAACTGGTTAATACCATCATGCAACTCACGCGCTAGATGCTTCTTTTCGTCCTCTTGAAACATCACCGTCTTGTGAGCTAGTTCCTTCAAGTTGTTATCCGCTATCCGATGTTCATGCATGTTAATGGCCAACGTCAGTACAATGATGACCGCGACCGTCACACTCAGAATCACCACAATCGAAAAGAACGTGGTTTCAATATTCTTGTTAATTGCGGCCTGCATCGAGGCCACTTCTTGATGCACATCCTCAATATACAAGCCGGTGCCAATCATCCAGTCCCAGCGCTCTAACCAAGCGGCGTAACTCAGCTTCGATACCACCTCACCTGTCGAAGGTTTTTGCCACAAATATTGGTGAAATCCTCCGCCTGTTTGTGCTTCTCTTAACAAGGCTTCTATCAGAAAGTCGCCATCTTCATCTTGCAGTTGAAGTAAGTTTTGCCCTATCAACTCTGGCTGGATTGGATGAACCAAATTGGTTCCGTGGCGATCATACGCAAAGAAGTAACCGTCAGAGCCATACCTTAGTTTAGACAATATGGTTCGAACTTCTCTTTTGGCTTGTGCTTCTTGGATATCGGGATCATTGTAGATATGTTCGATGGCATCAAATGCGAGATCAACAGTGTCTTTGAGGGCGTTTTCACGCGACTTAATTAAGCTGTCTCGGAAGATTTCGACCTCTTTCTCACCCAACGTCTTAGTTTGGTGTAACGAGATCCAACTAATGCTCGCCGTTACAATCAGCAACGGGAGTAGCGTCAGCAAAATCAGCTTAACTTTTAGAGGCATTCCTTTTCCTCACAAAAAACGGCTTATTGAACATCAATAAGCCGTTTTACTTTATCAATTTATGGATAGCCGTTGAAACATATCATTCACATTCTAGGCTTCACTCACATTCCATAGAAAGATGGGAAAGCGAGAAGTGATCCAAGTACGAGGATTTGAATCAAAATGAAAGGCATCACGCCTCGGTAGATATCCTTGGTAGTCACACCTTTTGGTGCCACCCCTTTTAGATAGAACAAACTGAAGCCAAACGGTGGCGTCAAGAATGAGGTTTGAAGGTTCATCGCGATAAGGATTGCGAACCAAGTCATGTTGATTCCCATCAGTTCAGCAACAGGCGCAATAATCGGCACAATGATGAAACAGATTTCTACGAAGTCGATGAAGAAACCCAGAATCAAAATCACCAACATGGTAATGATCAAGAAACCCCACTTCTCACCCGGCAACTGCAGCATCCATTCTTCAACCAGATAATCACCGCCAGTATAAGTAAACGCCATTGAGAATGCCGTTGCACCCAACAAGATAGCAAATACCATTGCCGTTACTTTGACCGTCTCTTTAGAGGCGTCATACACCATCGACCAACTAAACTGACCGTAGAGCAAAGCGAGTACCATCGCACCCGCACCACCCAGAGCAGCAGACTCTGTCGGCGTAGCAACACCCGCAAAGATAGAGCCCAATACGACAATAATCAGCGCGAGTGGCGGTATGATTGCTTTCAATGCGTTGATGACTTCTTGTTTACGGCTGATGGAATCATCACGCTCAATTGGTTGAGCGGCTTCAGGGTTAAGCTTCGCGTATATTAAGATATAAACGATATAAGCCCCCACTAACATCACGCCCGGCCAAATCGCGGCTTGGAACAAGTCACCTACCGGAACACCCAATACGTCCCCCAATAGAATCAAGACGATGGATGGCGGAATGATTTGCCCTAACGTACCAGACGCACAGATGGTGCCGCAGGCTAAGCCTTTGTCGTAGTTGTACTTGAGCATGACGGGCAACGAGATAAGCCCCATTGCAACCACAGAAGCGCCTACCACACCGGTTGAAGCGGCAAGCAGTGAACCTACGAGAACTGTCGAGATTGCGATACCACCTCGTACACCACCAAACAGTCGTCCCATAGACTCAAGTAACTGCTCAGCAAGCTTAGTCTTTTGTAGAACAAGTCCCATGAAAACAAACAATGGAACGGCCATCAGCACCGTATTTTCCATGATTGATTGAATTCGATATGGCATGAAGGCAAACATTTCGATGCCTTCCGCCCAAACACCAAAGATTAGCGCGATACCACCAAAGGTAAACGCCACCGGGAAGCCTAGTAAAAGTGCAAACAAGGCTACGAAAAACATTACTATTCCAATCATGTTCAGCCTCTACTTATTCTTTGTATGAGTATTATTTGTATGAATATTGTTTGCATGCGTGTTATTTGCATGGATAAGGTGCGGATTAAAAATCTTGTTCAATGAGTGCAGGATCAAACCGACTCCGCTGAGTGCCATCAAGAAAAATGACAGTGGAATCATCGCTTTAATGATCCATCGATATGGCAGGCCACCCGGGTCACCCGACGTTTCGCCAAGGTTATAACTCTCTTTCGCAACATCAATACCAAACCAAGCAACCAACAAACAGAAAGGCATCAGAAAGATCAGTGTGCCGAGCAGGTCAATAATGGCTTGCGCTTTAAAGCTCAATTGTTCGTAGAACACGTCTACTCGAACATGACCACCTGCCTTGATGGCATAAGGAACACCTAATAGAAAAACGGCTGAGAAAAGGTGCCATTCCATCTCTTGGAAAGCGATTGAGACATCATTGAAGGCATATCTCATGACAACGTCATACACAACGTTAGCGATAAGTAGAATAAACAACATACTGGAAAGCCATCCCAGTGCATCACCGATACGATTAAACAGGCGTTCAATATAAATTAGACTTCGCATTCCCGACTCCATGGAATTTGAAAAGACATCGCACAGCACAACTAACCCAAACTAAAAACGATTCAGTTTATAGCTAGCAATAGGCACGACGTAGAAAGGGTTCTTGGGCGTATTACAGGATTTATCCTGCTTAGGGCGTGTTAACCTTTCGTGGTTAAATTTTGTTCGAGATAAAAGCGTTTTAATCGCGGCGAGGGG
>NZ_JBFSRZ010000064.1:0-25446 GCF_041466065.1 Vibrio sp. 10N.239.312.C11 | reverse complement strand
AAATACGCGAAACGGGGTTGTTCTATCTTTAAATTTAATTACGCAACAAAGCCTAACTTTGCCGCTAAACCTACGGTTCCATATTCTGTAAATTTAATGGCATTGCTCAACAAGTTATTTAAAACCTGTCCAATACGAATATCATCCATTAAGACTAAATCATTCAACTCAGGGTCTAACCAAAATTTGAACTGTAACCCTTTGGCGTGAGCTTGCCTCGCCTGCAACTGAGTCACTCTAAGGGTCAATGTATCTAGACTTGCTGGCTGATAATCTAGGGTCAGCTTACCGGCTTCAATTTTCGAGAAATCGAGTATATCGTTAACAATATGCAGTAGGTTATTCGCCGATTGACTCAGCGTTGTATGGATTTTTTGAACTTCATAACCAACTTCATATTGCTCTGACAATTCCAACAAGCTAACAATGCCTCCCAATGGAGTGCGGATTTCATGACTCATGTTTGCCAAAAATCGAGACTTGGCCTCAGTTGCGGCGATAGCACTTTGTCTTGCTTGTGTTAGCTCTTCTTGCTGTTGTTTTAGCTCAGTGATATCAGTAAGAACAGAGTCCCATTCATAATAATCACCAAGATCAGAAATCTTACTCTGCAAATTGAGCCATCGGTTTTGGTTATCAATATTCACTCCAATATCGAGGCTTAGTTTTCCCTCTTTATTTCCACTACGTACCTTCTTAATTAAGGTTCGACGATCCTGAGCATTAAGCGGTGCGAAAAAACTAATTGGAGAGCGGCGCAATTGAGCAGGAGTAAGCCCTAAAAGCTCCTCTACCCCATTACTAATAAAGACGAATTCAATATCGTGAAGACTTCGTTTGGGCTGAATATGCTGTATAACCGCGCCATGCAAATTGTTCGCCAGTTTCTGTACTCGGTCATCGGCACTTTTTGCAATTTTTTTCGCTTCGTAAAGCTCAGTAAGATCATCAAGAATGGTCACTGAGCCTTCGATATTCCCGTTGGAGATATAAGGGCACTTCCAATACGCGTAGTGTTTACTGCCTTGCGGCGAAACGACTTCTTTTTCTAAGCGAGGTAAAACAACCCCGTGATGGATCATTGTGTCTTCATCGGAGTTATTAACGATGGTTCCTTCGATTAACTCAAAACCAGTAAGCTGCTGCGCGGCACTGTTCAGACTGATTATCTGGTTATCCAAGTTACGCACAACAATAGGAAACGGCATTGCGTCCAACAATGAACGCTCGAACTCCACTTGATGTTTGAGAGCGGATTCAGTTCGCTTTCGATCTTCAACTTCACGTCTTAGTTTCCAACTCCATGCCATTACAAGCATAATGAGCACCGATGCTACAGAGATTAAAATGGCAGCACCCAAGATAACATCTGCCGTATCTACGCCCGATTCATAAGACACATCCAACCAATGCTTCTTGATCTGCTGATACTTGTGATGAGGTATGGCGAACAGCGCTTTGTTAATAATATTGTTCAGCACTTCTTGGTCGGCTTCGACACTGTAGGCGACTGGAATATCGTTGTCTTTAGATAGCAGGCTTGTTACGCGTAAGTACCCTGAATACTGGCCCTGTAATCGAGGAGACGCTAAATAGAGCGAAAGCATCGCTGAGTCTACCTCTCCTGTATCCACGGCATCGAGCAAAAGCAACTCAGAGCTATAGGTCTTAATTGGGCAAGCCTCACAATAGCGTTTCACAAGCTCTATTCCGACACTGTCGTTTATAGTTCCAATAACGGAGCTCTTCGTTAACTCACCGAATACCGCCAATTTACTCGTATCACTTTTACCAACCAGTGCCCACGGCTCAACCATGAAAGGCTTAGAATAGAGGTGATGCTCATCGTCACCAGTAGAAGGTGTCGCCTTAGTATGAATTACTGGAAGAGAAACTGGATGAGCTTGGTTGCCCTGTAAATCGAGGTCGTTGTCGTAAATAAAGTTTAACCCCGTAAGTCGGGATATTTCACTCAATATATCAATCGAAATACCATCAGGCTTACCTTCACTATTCATGAAAGATATAGGCTTAGAGTCTGCCGTCGATGATACATATATGTTCGGATTAAGAAGAAGGAACTGCTGTTCTTTTTCAGTTAATAGCAGCTTGTTTTTACTAACGACTAACAGAAGACGCCTTTGTATTTCGTTCAACCACTTTTTGCGAATATTAACAAGCTTGCTTGAGTTATCTTGGTTTATAGCGTTATTGATAATACCCAGCAACTTCCTATTTTCAGGCGTATCCAGTAAGGCAATAACATAATTATTTAAGGGTAAACCATCATGTAAGTTGACCGACAAAAATAACTCATAGGGGCTATTCATTAACTTGTTGTGCAGTAACACTCCATCATCAACAATGGCTAACGCGTTCTCTCGAGCTACAGCAGCAATCGCGGTTTGATAGGATGAATATGACTTAAAAGAAGAAAATGGGAGAAGCGATTTCACAGAAGACGCGTTACTCGAGTCTTCAAAATAAGCCAGGTTTCGTCCCTTCATTAATAAGTGGCTTTCAATAGGCTCACTACTTAGGCTAACCATTCGACTAGATAAGATAGGTTTAGAGTAAATAACACCGCTACTAGAAACATTTTGTTCAGCCGTAATAATGGCATCAACTTGTTCAGTTTTAAGTACGTTATTTAGATCCGACGGAGAATGAAAACCGACAAACTCCAAGCCATTCAACTCACGCTCTGCATAGAAACCGGTCAATTCAGGCAATAATCCCGAAACCTCCCCCTCTTGGACAACAACGTACGGAGAAAATCCTGAGGTTTGAACTCCGATTGTAATCGAACCACTAGCCTTAACGTAAAAAGATACGGAAGAAGCCAGGATAATTAGAGAAAGTAGATTAAAAGCGCGGAACATGAATAACCTAGAGTTTTATTAATTAGTGCACCTTATATCTTATTCACAGTCTCGACTCACCAATTTGCACTGAACAATATGGAATTTCTGTTTAACGCAATCGGTTGCTCCGCTTTGGCAGTATGACTTATAAAATGAATTGTAAGCAGTTGATACAAAGCTTAATAACCCAACCAGCTACTAGGTTGGTCTCCCCGATGTTATATGAGGTCCCATAACAATGATTAAATTTCTACATATCAGTGCAATTATATTACCTATAGCTTTGATCGGCTGCGGGGGAGATAGTTCAAAAAAATCAACCACCACTTCAAAGCCTAAAACCCAGCAAGTTACCGCGACTAAATCTACTCTAAACCAAAAACTGAACAAGGTAGATTTGCAATCAAAAAAACTGAGCTCAGAAGGCGTTAATACGATTATGAACTTGCCTGTCGGAAAGACGAGCCTATCTATCTCTACACCGACCAAATTCAGTCAAGTTAAACAATAGATATTGAAGGATTAGTATTATGAAAAAAACCGTTTTAGCTTCAACCATTTGTATAAGCCTATTCTCTTCATCTATCGTTAACGCCCACTACAATGGTGCTCATGAAGTCGGTGAGAACATGCGTAGTAGCATTGATGAAATGATTACAACTAAGCTTAAAGCGTCATTTTTTGACTCTGCTGCGCTTTATATGGACGCAACAAATGTTAAGCAATTAAAAACCTCCCCAACTGGATTGCTAACATCTTTGACTACGGGTTCGCAGAACACGGAACTTCCGTTGGAAACTAGACAGGAGTTGATCGACGCATCTCAAGAAGTCGGCTTTGTCGTTGACTACTTGAAGAAAAACCCTAAGACACAAGGTGTCGATAAAGAGGTGATGGATTTCTGTATTGCAGAAAACGTAGAAGCGAAGAATTGGCCGGGTATTGATTATGTTGTCGATCAATACGGCACAAAAAATGGTATCACTACGCTCCCCGTCTCTATTATCTATTTCGCATCCAAAGGCGAATGCCAAGATCCAAATGATTGGGCACCCAAGTTAAATCAGAGCACCGCAAAATCAGAATTTGAATCCTCAATTCCCCAAGAGATCATTGCTTACAGCTCAAACGTAGGTAACACTGGCGGTGAACTCGTCTTCATTCTTGAAAACAGTTATAACTTCAGTGACGAGCCCGAAGAGCAATTTGAGTCTTTTACTTTCTATCAAACATCAAGCGATGACACTCCTGGAACAGGTCTGTTTAGACGTACTCAAGTTAATAAAAACTCCTCAGATCCTACGCAAGCGTATTCAAAGTTTATCAACGTGGCATGTCAGGACTGTAATAGTGACAACGAGAAGTTTAAAGTTGAGAGCCGCGCCGAGTCTGGCTACGGTACAGTGTCAGTCGCTTCAAGTGCTGTCGAATCTGGAGGCAAATTAATTCCTGGTTTCGTAAGTGAAGATTCAACCGAAACCGAATACTTTGTTCAAGTAAACTATGAGACAAAGGCCCCTAACAAGGCTACATCTCTATTCGTTGATGCATTCAAATTCGAAGATTCCCTGATCCATGGCCGTTACTATTACGATGGTTTTAAAGGTGTGAAGTTCAGTGCTGAAGAGTTACAAACCGCGAATTTAATTGCTGAGTATTCCCTAGCTCATCCCCTAAGCTTAAACGGGCTATCGGTAGTGGAAACCAACGGTGTTCTAACGAATAACTCTTACTCACTACAGGTAAAATCAAATAACTCGGTCATTGTTGCTCCAGTAACCGTGACGGACGCAGAAGATATTCAATTATTAAATGAGATATCTAAGGTTACAGCAGAAGCTATCAATTACGACAATAGCGATGTGACGATTGCTGATTGGAATAAAATATACTAATCAGATCATTAGTTACGATTGTTGGCAAGGCACTGCCTACTTTCCTTGCACTAAGCCACTCAGTCGAGTGGCTTTTTTTGTACGTCTCTTCTCCCCTTCCCAACTACACACTTAAACACTTAAACACTTAAACACTTAAACACTTAAACAATGGTCTTTTGGAGCCAATAAAAATCCGAGAGCCTCACAGCCCTCGGATTTTTGTTTTTGGTGTTCTAATTTTTAGGCGTTAGACGAATTACAAATCAGCGCCATAGATATCAAACGTAAAGTACTTCGCGGCGATCTTGTCGTAAGTACCGTTTGCTCTGATCTCTTCAATCGCGGCATTGAATTGTTTCGCCAGTTTTGAATCCTGCTTTCTTAGTGCTAACGCCGTACCTTCGCCAATGTAGGCTTTGTCGGTCACTGCTTTGCCTTTGAATTCAAAGCCCTCGCCTTCTTTCTTGTCTAAGAAAGCCAATGACAGTTGATCTGAGTTGCCGAAGGTTAGATCTAGACGACCGTTTTGCAGATCCAGATAAACTTCATCTTGGCCGGTATAACGCTTAATGTTTGCCACATCGCCAAACTTGTCGGTTACGTAGCGATCGTGAATCGTACCTTGCTGAACACCTATGGTTTTACCTGCTAAGCCTGCCTCATCGACGCTGAATTCCGCGCTTTTAGCAGCAACAAACACGGCTGGAGTTTGGTAGTACTTATCAGTAAACAAGATCTTACGCTTACGCTCTTCGGTAATACGCATTGAAGCCATAATCACATCTGACTTTCTTGCCAACAAACTTGGAATTAGCGAGTCCCAACTTTGTGAAACCCAAGTACAATCGAGTTTGGCTTGCTCACACAAGGCATCCGCTATCTCAATATCAAACCCGACAGGCACACCATCACTGTTTTTGTAGTTAAATGGCGGATACGTAAAGTCTGACGCCAAACGGATTTCTTTCGCCTGTACCGTTGTACCAAGTAAAGCGGCCGCACAAGCGAGTCCTAGTATTATCTTTTTCATCATTGCCATCCTAGATATGATCTTTATCGAGTTGAGATTGAGTTTCTTTATGCTGAGATTGTTTGCCTTGTTGATTCTTTTCTAATTCGGTTTGGTAGCGTGTTAGTGACGTTATCACTTCTAGCATGCTCTCTTGGCTACCAATACTGATTCGTACACAGTTACGCAAAGCAGGTTCGTGGTTTTGGTTTCTTGTCACAATGCCATCCTTCGCCAATACGCTAAACACATGGTGCCCCGGTTTTTGACGTAGCAAAACGAAATTAGTCGATGAAGGGTAAACCTGTTCTATAAATTCAAACCGCGTTAGCTCACAAGCAAACCGATTACGCAATTCAACCAACTTTAACGTCGCGCTTTCCATCAACGCAATTCGTTCATCAGACAATGCGTCTAGCACTATTTGAGATGAGCAATCTGGCATTGGATAAGGGGGAATCAGTTTCGCGACATACTGCATCACATTTTGACTCGCTAAGATAAAGCCACATCGAACCGCAGCCAATCCAAACGCCTTAGACAAGGTGCGAATCACAACCAAATGCGGATAACGCGCAATAAGGCTCACCGCTGAAGTTTGTGGTTCAAATTCGATATACGCTTCATCGACTACCACTAGCGACTTGCCAATCGTGCCTTCCAGTACCTGAATCAAATCCAATTTAGGGATCACATTGCCCGTAGGGTTGTTTGGTGAGCAAAGAAACACGATATTAGCCAATTCCGCTTTATTCACTATATCAGCGACGTTAAGGCTGAAGTCTTCCTGCAATGGAGAGTCTAAAGTATTAATCGCCAATGCATCGGCGCAAAACTCATACATCGCATAGGTTGGAGAACAGATAAGTATGTTGTCGCTCGCCGGCTTACAGAATGTTCTAATCAGCAAATCAATCGCTTCATCTGCACCACGGACAGCAACCGTCGCGGCATCAGTGCCACAGTAATCTTGGTAAGCCTTAGCAATATCTTGTGGTAAGAAGTCTGGGTATCGGTTGTGACTTGCTTCTCCTTGAAACAGCGAGCTTTCCAATTCATTGGCGTTTAACCAAACACGTCCATCACCACCAATTCTTCTTGCCGATTGATAAGGTATTAATTTTTTTACAGCCTGAGGTACTAAGCTATCAATAAAAGATGTCAAGAAGCTATCCCTTTCACAAAATCACAATGTCTTCATCATTGCCTTCATATTCAATAAATGTGACCTATACACATATTGAATCACAAATGATGATTAAGTATTTACATTCAAACAGAACACTATTGATAAATGAATCGAAATAATCACATAATAGCCATGATAAAAAATCATAGGTAAAGATATGAATCGCACACTTCCTTCAACTAAAACCTTGCTCGCGTTCTTGTCGACGGCAAGGCACCTCAATTTTACGCGAGCGGCACATGAGCTGAATGTTACGCAAGGTGCAGTGAGTCGTCAGGTATTGTCGTTTGAAGAAAGTCTCGGGTGCGATCTTTTCTACCGACATGCTCGCGGGTTGTCATTAACACCTAAGGGAGAAGAACTGGTTCCGCTGATTCAAGATACCATCCAACAACTGCAATCGGCGTTAAATCAAGTTGCCAGCTCTCCATCGAAGATCAAGCTCAACGCACCAAGTTGTATTACCTCTTGGCTGCTACCCAAGTTGATGTCTTTTCAGCAAGCCTATCCTGAAATTGATGTCGAACTCACGTCGACCATCAAGCACGTTTTTGAACCAAGCTTTGACCCGTTTGACGCCGTAATCACCTATGGTAAGAAGCCAAGCCAACAATCGATAGTGAGCCAGTTATTGTTCAACGAGCAACTGGCTCCGGTCTGCCAAGCTCAAAGCATTACGCAAAGCCATCTTGTAAGTAGCGCTTCTACTATCATCAAGCCACACAAGCTCGCCCAATACACTTGGTTGCACGCCAACAATGAGCAGAGTGATTGGCGGCTTTGGTTGGAACACATAGGCAGCCACGACCTTTCAAGCAAGAACAACCAACAATTCGCGACGCTCGATCAAGCGATGAACGCAGCCATTCAAGGGTTTGGTATTGCCATAGGCGACATCACGCTGGCCAAGCAAGATATTGATTTGGGTAGATTGGTGAAAGTGAGTGAAGGCAGTGTCTTCTCTGGAAATGGTTACTTCTTACTGCAACCCAAGAATCGACAAAATACATCCTTATCTACGCTGGTTGATTGGCTCGTCGATTAGCGGCAATCATCTTTGGAAAGCCCCCACTGTAGCTTTAATAGATCGTCATAATGAGAATTTTACCGTTCTCAAAATGAAACTATTTTCCGGTAGCTACGTATTGGTGTTTAGAGTTTAGAACGGACGTTTCTTTAACTAGTTGAAAAGAAAATTAATTCAACTTTTTGCGTCAGAAATTCTATCCCAATGGATAAAATGGCATTCGAATTGCTTTGTCATAGATAACCCAACCAATATACAGCAGGTTGCACCAATAACATTGCAGCTTGTCACAGAGGATAGGCTATGACCTTACAAAGACATACATATTACGGCTTAATTCACCATGGAATTAAAACCCTATTAATGGACAGAATTGGCCACTTCACAGAGCGTGAATATCACGAATACCTTGACCTAACGACCGGCAAATCGACATGTTTTGCCATGAGTGAACAAGAGCTCGAGAATACCTTAGACAGTTTAAAGAGCGAAGGTTACCTTGAAGATATCAAGAAGCTAATACCTCGCTACCAAACCACATCAATACAATAACGTTCTTAATCTCGATTGGGCGCTTCAATCCTTTATTGGGGTTAAACTCGCCAAAACGGTTAGATGTAATTAATTGGCATCCAATTGTCTCGAGCTATTTAGCATCGAGACAGTTTTGGTTAGACTGTCTGCAACTCAACTAACTGGATAGTCAGTGCCACATGAAGCAAATTCTTGATTTCATTCCTCTCATTATTTTCTTTGCGCTTTACAAGATGTACGACATCTACACGGCTACAGGTGCATTGATTGTTGCTTCCGCAGTACAAATCATTTTGACGTACATCATCTACAAGAAAGTAGAAAAAATGCAGATCATCACCTTTCTAATGGTTGCCGTATTTGGTGGCATGACCATCTTTTTGCATGATGACAACTTCATAAAATGGAAAGTGACCATCGTTTATGCGCTATTTGCTATCGGCCTTACAGTCAGTCACCTAATGGGCAAATCAGCGATTAAAGGCATGTTGGGTAAAGAGATCTCTCTTCCTGAAGCAGTATGGGGCAAGATCAACTGGGCTTGGACTCTGTTCTTCACATTGTGTGCGATCCTCAATGTTTACGTTGCTTTCAACCTGCCATTGGATGTGTGGGTCAACTTCAAAGTGTTTGGCTTACTGATCGCTACTTTTGCATTTACCTTACTAACGGGCGTTTATATCTATAAACATTTACCAAAAGACCAACATTTGCCAAAAGATAAGCATCAGCAAAGAGACCAAGAAACACAAAACGATACGCAACAAGAGCTCTCAGGTAAAAATACCGAGGAGAAATAACCCTTAGGGATGAGTCCTCACCCCCTTTTTGATACAATTATTATCAATATGCGATTTAACAGTGGCCAATGATACTCGTGATCATTGGCCACTGATTGTTTGTGTTCGGTGAATACGTTAAAAATACGACCACCGCGAACCCCGCAAACACATCTATTTAAATTTAAAACAATCAATACCATTAAGAGTACAACAATGACTATTCAATCAACTTTGAACCCGATTGGTTCTTTACTTCTTCGCACTTTGGCGATGCCTTCTGATACCAATGCAGCAGGCCAGATTTTCGGTGGTTGGATAATGTCTCAGCTCGACCTTGCTGGCGGGATACTGGCGAAAGAGATCTCTAACGGCAAGATAGTCACCGTGTCAGTATCAAGCATCGAATTCAAACAGCCAGTGTCGGTTGGCGATGTGGTCTGTGTTTATGGCGACTGCACCAAGATTGGCCGTAGCTCGATGAATATCGACCTAGAAGTCTGGGTTAAGCCTGTACTTGATCACGGTATTGGCGATCGTTACAAGGTATGTGGCGCGACATTCAACTACGTTGCCGTGGACGAAAGCGGTAAACCTCGCTCAATCAACAAATAACGTTTTTCATTAAGCCATTAACGCAAATGGTCTTTAGTTTCAGCAAATGAAATTACTAAAGACCATACAACTCTCTCGTACCAATTCACCTCGCACCAATTCACAATTTCTTATCATTAACTCTTCCAATACCGATTAGTTCGCGTAAATTAGCCAGATAACTAATTTAATCGCTCTAATTCAGTGAAGTAACATAAGGATATCTCAACATGTGGTACGTGATTTTTTCTCAAGACGTCGAAAACTCATTAGAAAAACGCCTAAGTGTTCGCCCACAACATCTAGAACGCCTACAAACACTTCACGACGAAGGCCGACTGTTAACAGCAGGTCCAATGCCAGCCATTGACTCCGATAACCCTGGCGAAGCAGGCTTCACTGGTTCTACTGTTATTGCTGAATTCAACTCTTTGGAAGACGCACAAGCATGGGCTGATGCAGACCCGTACATCGCTGCTGGTGTCTACCAGAATGTAATTGTTAAACCATTCAAGAAAGTATTTTAACGTGAAAAAATGGATTATTGGGTCACTGGCTATTGCCCTACTCGCAGGCTGTAGCTCATCAAGTGAACAAGACAAACAAAGACAGTTAGAGATGATGGCTCACCATCGTGCGGGCGTTTTATCTGCTGGCCTACCTATTGAGTATGGTCCACTCTCTATCATGCGTGTGCTAGCAAAAAATACTGTCGTCGAAATCATGATGATCTACAACCAAGATGCAAAAGGTGCTAAGCCTTTAAACCAAGTTGTAGATATGAGTGTGAATAGCTACTGCACCAACTCTGAAGTAAGAGCTAACCTCGACATGGGCTTAGCTTACAACATCAAAATTCGCAATACACGCGGACAACTGATGGTTGAAAAGCTGATCAGCAAAGAGACTTGCCAGAGCAGCAGCTAGATTCGAGATTCGAGATTCGAGATTCGAGATTCGAGATTCGAACAAGTATAAAACCAGAAGGCCTCGCAAATGCGAGGCCTTTTTTGTGGTTCATCGTGGAGTAGAGGGTCAATCAAATCTTAGACTGAATTATGCCTCAGCTGATTCCCACTCTTTACGCAGTGTCTTCGTCGCCGAAACTAAGTTAGTGAGTGCCGCTTCTGTCTCTGCCCAATTACGTGTCTTCAGCCCACAATCAGGGTTTGCCCATAAACGTTCTGCAGGTATTTTTTCTGCCGCTTTCTTAAGTAAATCAACAATCCACTCTTCTGAAGGGATGTTTGGCGAGTGAATATCATAAACGCCAGGTCCAATCGCATTCGGATAGTTAAACTCTTCAAACGCTTTCAGTAGTTCCATGTTCGAACGAGAAGTCTCAATGGTAATCACATCGGCATCTAGCGCGGCCACTGAATCAATGATCTCGTTGAACTCGCTGTAACACATGTGGGTATGAATCTGAGTTTCTGGTTTAGCACTCGCCGCTGAGATCTTAAAGGCATCCACTGCCCATTCTAAGTACTCTGCATGGTCGCGCTTTTTCAAAGGCAAACCTTCGCGAATAGCAGGCTCATCGATTTGAATAATGTTGATTCCTGCGTCTTGCAGATCAGACACCTCATCACGCAGCGCAAATGCCAGCTGGTTAGTGATCTCTTTACGCGAGATATCTTCACGTGGGAATGTCCAACATAAGATAGTCACTGGCCCTGTGAGCATGCCTTTCATCTGCTTTGAAGTTAGAGATTGAGCATAAGTCGACCACTCGACCGTCATTGGTTTTTCACGCTCAATATCCGCAACCACAATCGCCGGTTTCACGCAACGAGAGCCATAACTTTGTACCCAACCAAACTTAGTGGTTTGGAAGCCGGCTAGGTTTTCTGCAAAGTACTCCACCATGTCATTGCGTTCCGCCTCACCATGCACAAGCACATCCAAATCTAAGGCTTCTTGGCGCTTAACAGCATCAGCAATATGACCTTTCAATGCGGTTGTGTATTCCGCTTCATTCAGTTTGCCAGTTCGGTAAGCACTACGCTGAAGACGAATCTCTCCTGTCTGTGGGAACGAACCAATGGTTGTCGTTGGTAACAGCGGTAACCCGAGAACTTCAGACTGATGCGCTGCGCGCTCTGCGTATGGAGCACTGCGTTCTGCCAGTGCTTTGGTAATGGTATTGATACGAGCCTGAACTTGTGGCTTGTTCACATGAGTCGCGTTCTTACGGGCAACAATTGGTTGGCTGTAAGTCTCACACGCCAAAATGGCATTTTGATCGCCGTCTAACGCCGCACCCAACAAGCTCACCTCGGTGACTTTCTGTTTTGCGAAGGCAAACCAACTCTTCACTTCTTCGCTAAGCGTTTCTTCTAACTCCAAATCAACAGGACTATGCAGCAATGAACATGAACTTGCGATCCAAAGCTTATCTCCTAGTTTGTCTTTCACAGGTTGCAGTAACTCAAGCTGCGCGGCTAAGTCAGCTCGCCACACATTGCGTCCATTGATTGCACCCGCAGAAAGTACCCAATCTTCCGGTAACTTATTAACCACTTCATCGAGTTGCTGCGGTGCTGCTACTAAGTCGATATGTAAGCCGTTGATAGGCAGATCTACGATTTTATCTAATGTATCTGTGACCGAATCAAAGTAAGTGGTAAGTAGTAGTTTTACATCGCCTTGAATCACTTGGTAAGCCAGCTTGAATGAATCTACCCACTGATTATCAAGCTCCAAAGCCAGGATTGGCTCATCAATTTGGACCCACTCTACGCCAAGCTTTGAAAGCTTTGCCAAAATGGCTTGATACGCGGTAAGAAGGCGAGGAAGTAGAGATAAGCGGTCAAACCCATCTTCCACTTCTTTGCCTAGGTATAAGTAAGAGAGTGGCCCAAGGAGTACAGGCTTAACTTTGTGTCCTGCTTTAATCGCTTCATTCACTTCATCAAACAGTTGAGGCCAACTTACTTCAAAAGAGTCATCTTTGCTGAACTCAGGAACAATGTAGTGATAGTTAGTGTTGAACCACTTGGTCATGTCAGAAGCAGCTGAACTGTCTTTAGTGACATCATTCGACGTATGCGAACCACCGCAGCAAGTAGATTGAACTTGAGACTGACCACGACCAACGCGGAACAAGGTATCTAAATCTGGGAAGGCTTTTTCATCTTCTGATCCACCAGCATGGCGCTTGGGAACGTGGCCTAGAAGTAGAGTCGTAGTTAGTACATGGTCATACCATGCGAAGTCACCCGCAGTTGCAAAGCTTAGATTCGCGTCAGCTTGTACATTCCAGTTACGATTTCTTAATTCACTGCCGATCTGCTTAAGCTCAGATTGATCGATCTCACCGCGCCAGTACTTCTCGAGAGAGAATTTGAGTTCGCGTTTTTCACCGATACGTGGGTAGCCAAGAATATGCGTTGTTGTCGTCATGTGTGTGTTCCTTATTCGATAATTTTAATTTCCGGTCAGACTGCCTGTAATGATTGCATTTTTAACAAAGGCGTCTGGATGGCTAAACTATCTCCCTAATCTGAACGATGAACAAGGTCCAAATATTCATCTTGTTTATTAATAATTTTCATCTTTAATAATCTAACCGCTAATTTATTAAATCCATCTGGACATCCAGACGTTTACAAATGAAAGAAAACACCGTAGGGTGATTATTAAGAAATATTGAATTAGCTTAGGGAATATGAGGAATACTCATGATAGAGCTTAAACACCTTCGAACATTGACCACCTTGAGAGACAGCGGCTCGCTAACCGCGACTGCAACTTCTCTTCATCTGACTCAGTCGGCACTTTCTCACCAGTTGAAAGACCTTGAGGCTCGAATTGGCGGTCAGCTTTTTTTGCGTAAAACAAGGCCGGTTAAATTTACCTCGGAAGGCGAAATCTTGTTAAAACTGGCTGATGAGATACAGCCACAAATCGCCAAAGCTGAAAACGAACTCGCAAGCCTAAAAGAGGATGTGAATGGCCGATTGCACATGGCGATCGAGTGTCACTCATGCTTCCAATGGCTAATGCCCGCTTTGAAGGAATACCAAGTTGCTTGGCCAAGCGTGACCTTAGATTTCTCGTCAGGGTTTGGGTTCGAGCCTCTACCGGCATTGATGGCTGGAGAACTCGATTTGGTGATCACCTCTGATATACAGCCCCGTTCTGAAGTTCACTACGAACCGCTTTTCGATTTTGAGATGCGTTTGATCACCGCGATCAACTCACCTTTGGCAGAAAAACAGAGCATAGAACCGCAAGATCTTAGCGATATAACCATGCTCTCTTATCCGGTTCAAAAACAGCGTCTCGATGTAGTGAAACACTTTTTGCAACCAGCAGGCGTTGAACCAAAGAAATGGAAACAAGCAGACAACACATTGATGCTGGTGCAAATGGTATCGGCAGGCTTAGGGGTTGCTGCGTTGCCAAATTGGGCAATCAGTGAATTTTCGAGACAAGGGTTAATCGCCAGTAAACCATTGGGTAACGGGCTTTCAAGAAGGTTGTTCGCAGCGGTAAGAAACTCAGAAAAAGACAAACGTTACCTACAAGCTTTCTTTAGCACGGCAAGACAGCAAAGTAAGAGTCACCTAGATGGCATTGAGGTCGTTTAAGAGACTCGTTGTTGGGTTAGTTTATGCCTGCGTTGAACCTGATAGATATGCGCCAGAAACAAAAAAAGTCACAGATTATCTGTGACTTTTTTATTGCCAATACCGACAACAGGTAATGAGTGTTAATCCACGATAGAAGAAACTCTCATTGTGAGCTTATCTTGAGTAAGACTTGAACTGATTAGTCAGTGGGTCGTATTGATAGCCCAACATATCAAGCTTGCCCACGACACTTTCTATATCCATTTCATACATACTGATCAGCTCTTCAAAGCTATCGCATTCTAAGCGAAGTTTTTCATTCACGATTCCCAGCAAAATAATGCTATCGAAACCTTTGACGTTGCTTAAATCCATCCCGTACTCCTAACGAACACACCGACTAGATTTAAGTTTAGAACGCTTACCAACACCACGCTAAAAAACAGATCACACTTTTTCGATTCAACACCGAAAGGCTTGTGAGATCAGTAACCGCCTACATCACCCAAACTGGCGTTAAACCAACAGCCGCCGCCAATAACATCAACAATGAAATAGTCAGCTGAAGCTTTTCAGGGGTTTTAACGAACAATAAATGCCAACACCACACCACGATAGCTGAGATTAGCAAAGCAAAGCTAAACAGCAGAGTTGAAATCATTGGCTCTAATTGAGCTTCAGACAGAGAGTAAACATTGATGACCGTCGCCAAAACCACCAACATCCCCGTCAGCACACCAACAACGGGCAGAACACGGTGAAAAGCCTGTAAGCGTGTTCTTGCAATCGTCAGCAGTAAATGACCAAACGCTGCCCCCAATAAAACCACGAGTAATAAAGTGCTAATAATACCGACTGTGGTTGCTTGCTCCGTCGCTTGTATAGCAACGTATGACAGTGCTAAACCACAAGCTAAATACATCACCCAAATAGGGCCAGAATCTCGAGTCTTCTTGGTTTGAACTTGAGAATAGAAATAAAAGATCGCGAACACGACAAGAAATGCTTCAATTCTTAATGAGGCAACGGCAAGCCAAAGCACGCCAATTGCAGGCAACATCTTGTGAATGCGGCCACGTTGTCCCGGGCAAATATCCCCTTTCACTAAGATGAGGGTTAAGATCAGTTGGGCTCCTAATAGCATCGGAGCAAATTGTACTAATAACGTTTCGACCATTGTGGATCTACTTCTTCAAACTTATTTTCGCGAATAATATCAAAAACTGGTGCGAACACTAATCAAAATCATAAATTAGAGACGAGATTCAAGGCTTCAACTATGCTGATGTATGGCTCTTCTGTCGCCATTTACCGTAAAAATACGAAAGACATCAAAACTAACAGGGGCATGTTCTACTGGCTAGTCTAGGCTCATGCCGCTATAATTCCCGCCTCAAAAATCAGAGGTTGAAATATGTACAGCGATATCACTCCTATTCACGAACACAAAAAATACTGGGCCGAGTGCTACGGAACTGCACCCTTTTTGCCTACCAGTAGAAAGGAGATGGATGCTCTTGGATGGGATAGCTGTGACATTATTATTGTAACTGGTGACGCTTATGTCGATCACCCGAGCTTTGGCATGGCTATCATTGGTCGCCTTCTTGAAGCTCAAGGATTCCGCGTGGGCATTATTGCGCAACCAAAGTGGGACAATAAAGACGCCTTCATGAAGCTAGGTAAACCTAACCTATTCTTCGGCATTACAGCGGGTAACATGGACTCCATGATCAACCGCTACACCTCTGATCGCAAATTACGTCACGATGATGCTTATACGCCAAACAACGAAGGTGGCAAGCGTCCTGACCGTGCAACTCTAGTTTATTCCCAACGTTGTCGCGAAGCCTACAAAGGCACGCCAATCGTTCTTGGTGGTATCGAAGCAAGTTTGCGCCGTGTTGCGCACTACGACTACTGGTCAGATAAAGTTCGTCGCTCTGTATTGTTTGACGCAAAAGCAGATATTCTTCTTTTTGGTAACGCTGAGCGTGCACTGGTTGAAGTGGCACACCGCATTGCCGATGGCGAAGACATGTCTACGCTGACCAATATCCGCGGTACTGCTATCAATCTTCCTGCTGCCCCAGAAGGCTTCAAGATCATTGACTCTTCTCGTATCGAAAAGCCGAACAAAGCGTACGTTCCGGTTAACCCTTACGAAGTTGAAACCCAGTGTGATACTAAGAAAGACGAAAAAGAAGAAGTAAAAGCGCAACCTATTACTATTCGTCCTTCTCGTCACGACGCAAAAACAACCGCGGTTCGTATCCCAGGTTACGAAAAGCTAAACAATGACCGTATTCTTTACGCTCACGCTAGCCGTATTCTGCACCTTGAGACAAACCCGTACTCAGGTCGTGCTCTGATTCAACGTCACGGTGATCGCGAACTTTGGGTTAACCAAGCGCCGATTCCATTGACCACAGAAGAGATGGACTACGTGTTTGGCCTTGCTTATAAACGTGTTCCGCACCCTATGTACGGCAAAGCGAAAATCCCTGCATACGACATGATCAAAACCTCGGTTAACATCATGCGTGGTTGTTTTGGTGGCTGTTCTTTCTGTTCAATCACAGAGCACGAAGGTCGTATCATTCAGAACCGTTCGAAAGAATCTATCTTGGATGAAATCGAAGACATTAAAGATAAAGTGCCGGGCTTCACAGGTACTATTTCTGATTTGGGCGGCCCAACGGCGAACATGTACCGTTTAGGTTGTTCAGATCCTAAAGCAGAAATTAACTGTCGTCGTCCATCATGCGTGTTCCCGAAAATCTGTGAAAAGCTAAACACAGACCATCAACACACCATCGACCTGTACCGCTCTGCGAGAAAAGTACCGGGCGTTAAGAAGATCATGATCGCTTCTGGTGTACGTTACGACTTAGCGATTGAATCTCCAGAATACGTTCGTGAGCTTGTGACTCACCACGTTGGTGGTTACTTGAAGATTGCTCCAGAGCATACTGAAAAAGGCCCACTGGATCTGATGATGAAGCCGGGTATGGGCACTTACGATCGTTTCAAAGAGATGTTCGAGAAATACAGCGCTGAAGCCGGTAAGAAACAGTACCTAATTCCTTACTTCATCTCTGCTCACCCGGGCACAGAAGATGAAGACATGCTTAACCTTGCAATGTGGCTGAAAAAGCACAACTACGAGTGTGACCAAGTACAGAACTTCTATCCATCGCCAATGTGTAATGCAACGTCGATGTACTACTCAGAGACCAACCCTCTGAAACGCGTGAAATATAAGAAGCGTGAAGATGTTCCTGTACCGAAAGGTGATCGTCAACGTCGTCTGCATAAAGCGCTGCTTCGTTACCACGATCCTGAAAACTGGAAGATCATCCGTGAAGCGCTGATCAGCATGGGTAAAAAACACCTAATTGGTGACAAAGCAAACTGTCTAGTACCAGAAGAAGATTTTGAAGCTCAGACACCGGCGCAGCGTCGTAAGTCTGGTCGTCACGGCTCACAGCGCTTTGCGACTAAGCACAGTAAGTCTCAACCAGGTCTTGGTGGCGAAAGCCCACGTAACCATTCTAAGCCTGGCGGCAATAAGCCTAAACCGGGTGGTAAGAAGCCAACAGTTAGCCAAAGCAACGGCAATCAGGGTAATGGTAATAAACCAGCGACTGGCTTCATCAAAAAAGCCCCTGCTAGTCAGCAATCTCAAGGCAATGGCGGCGGGAATGGCAAGCCAAACCGTAACAAAGCGGGTAATGGTCAAGGTGGTAAACCTGCGAGTAACGGCAAGAATCGCCAACGCGCAGCACAACGTTAAGATAGCGATCCATTGACTTCGCTATGGTAAAAACACGAAGCGCAGCTATTTAGCTGCGCTTTTTTGTGCCCGTTGCCAATGGCTAGCTCCTTAGCCACGTAGATGCTCTGATGTTCAGATGCTAAGATGCTAAGATGCTAACCAGGGGGTTACCTACTTATCTAACGCGTAAACACCCAATACTGGCTAAATAGGTAATTGGTGACCATTCCGGCCAGAGTCCCCACTGCCATTGCGATAAAAACAGCTCCGATAAAGGTAGGAAGCAATTCCGTCATCAGCTTAAAGCACAGCAAATTAGGTACCGCTGATACTGATGCGGTAAACATGAACTTTTGCCACTGAATCAGCTTCTCAGACCAATGACCTCGCCCTTTATATTCAAAAGTCAGTATACGATTACCCAACCATGTCGTCGTTGCAGCAGCAATAAAGGAGCTAATTCGCGCCATCATTAAAGGCAGCCCAACAACATAATGCAGCAATGCAAAAACCAAACAATCAACAAAAAACCCACCAACACCAACCACAGCAAATCGAACCATCTTGTGGTGGGACTGTAGTCTTTGGCTATGTGATTGAAGCTTGTCATTGAACATTCGTAGCCTTGAGTTAACGCTGAACATCATTTTCACTTTCAATATGATTCAACGAAAAATTTGGTGTGTTGCTCTGGTGATGGCAGCTGAACAAAGCACGCTTTATTTTCACCGTTGGCTCTAGAATGCACGTTAATGCGTTCTCTTTAATCTTGGTTTCCACTTCAGATCTTTTACCAATCAGATAGAACTTATCAATGCCATCTATCTGCTCGATATCGAGAAGTCTTTTCGCTTGACCATGACTGTAAAATTGCCCAGAGAATGGTCGTTTACCCACGTAAAAGCTTGGCGCAGAATCCGTAATCTGTTCGAAAATAATACGGTCACTTTTCTCGTTCGCCTTCCCTAAGTTCAGGTAAACCATCGCAATCATTAGCAACACAGGTAGAACCAAAGCCACGCTCGAGAACCACTTCTTATCTTTTTCCACTACGAGTATAGCAATCAAAAAGCCAAGGGCCGGAATACCTGGCAGGACGTAAGCTGGGAGAATATTGCCCGCCATAGTGAAAAGAATCAGAGGTGAAATCAACCAACAGACAAGAAATGAAAACAAGCCGCGATTTTCAGTATTAATTTCTGCAATTTTCTTGCGACGAGCGAAAGTTAAAATAGGTAATACAATCGACCACGGCGCAGCGGCCTGAATCCAAAATACCCAGATCATGCCTCTGGTTTCATCATGAGCAGAACCGTATAAATCGCCCTCCCAACCACTCACAACAAAACGCTTAAAGTGTTCGCCAACAATAAAATAATCAATAAAGCCCGGATTAGCCATTTCAGCCATAATGTACCAAGGCAAGGCAATCGCCAGCATGACACCTAAACCAGACAACAGTGGAAAGCGTTGCCACAACACTTTAAAAGCCCCCAAAATACCATGTTGTAATAGCAACCAAGGGAATACTGCGATACCCATGATCACAATCGCAACAGGACCTTTTGCAAGCAAGCCCAACGCCAAGCCTACAAATCCAACGTAACCCCAGGTTTTGTTGGTTCTCTCACTTCCTTCGCCTTTACAGTCTTCTCCACCGAGCCAACATAAGTAAAAGCCCAGCATCGCGATGGTCATGGCTAACGTTAACGCCATGTCGGTCATCACAGCCCCCGCGGCGATAGAAAAAACCCCACATGTTGCCAATACAACAGCCGCCACTAAGGCACTTTGTCCCGTACGCTTCGCCAGATACGCGACCAATAGAATCGTCGCGAAACCTGCTAACCAATGCGGAGCACGCACAGCAAACTCACTCAAGCCGAACAACTCAATACCAGCAGCACTCATCCATGTGAACAACGGTGGCTTACCCCAAAAAGGAATACCGTAATCAAACTGAGGGGTTAACCAATTGCCAGTTTCTACCATCAAGCGAGCCATTTCTCCATAGCGAGCTTCAGTGGTGTCCATTAACGGATAAGTCGCCAAAGATAAAAGCCTTAAAACTAGTGCAAAAGCCAACAAATACCATAGATGCGTTCTGTTCAAACTCATGCTGATTCCTCTAATTTAAAATGTGTTTTCAATGCGGGTGTATCAACGACCGATTGGATCAGATAAAGAGGGCGATTCTTGGTTTCGATGAAAATACGACCTATGTACTCCCCCATTAAACCAATACTCAACAGTTGGATTCCGCCAAGTGCAAGTTGCACGACCATCATTGACGGATAACCCGTAATTGGCTCACCAAACATCATGGTTTTGAACACGATGAAGACGCCATACACGAAAGCAGTAAGCGCCACTAATCCACCAACTGCCGTCGCAATACGCAGTGGGCGGATAGAGAATGATGTGATGCCATCCATCGCCAATCCGATGAGTTTCAGATAGTTCCACTTGGTCTCGCCACAGAAGCGAGCATCACGCTTAAATTGGAGTGTCGCTTGTCGGAAACCCGGCCATGAAAAAATGCCTTTCATGTAGCGGTTACGTTCTGGAAGCTGATTGATATGGTCGACAACCTCGCGGCTTAACAGTCGAAAATCACCCACATTCTCAGGAACATCAATCTTCGCAGCCACGTTCATGACTTTGTAAAAGCTCGCTGCTGAAAACTTCTTAAACCATGTTTCACCATCACGCTGGCTGCGCTGCATATTGACGACGTCATAACCTTCGCGCCACTTGGCAATCATTTGCGGGATAAGCTCAGGTGGATCTTGTAAGTCAGCGTCTAGCAAAATCACCGCTTGTCCACGACAGTGCTCAAGGCCTGCGCTCATCGCTGATTCTTTGCCAAAATTACGGCTTAAACCGATAACAGAAATTGAGCTATTGATTGAAGTGAATGAACTCACCAACTCCAAGCTGTTATCTTTGCTGCCATCATCGACATAAACGATTTCACTGGTGATGGGTAAGCTATCCAGCACCTTGGTAAGGCGAGAGTGGAACTCTTCCAATACCTCTTGTTCATCGTAAAAAGGCACAATGATAGACAGAGAAACCGCAGGGTTGATCTGCGATGTAGATATCTTAGGGCGGCTTATATGAAGTTCAGACATAATACGTTCTTCTATTTTTTAATCTGAATCCAATCTACCCTCCCATAAGTGAAAGTTATGTTATTGACATATTTTTCACGCTCACTCAGGATAATGTTACCGTCTATTTCTGTATGAGAATCAAAATGAAACGAGTTCTATTAGTCGAAGATAACCGTGAAATCGCAGGTGTCTTGTTTGATTATTTTGAGTGTATTGGTATGGAACTCGATTATGCGGACAACGGCGAGCTCGGCCTGCAACTCGCGTTGGAAAACTCATTTGATATCATCATATTGGATCTGATGTTGCCAAGAATGGACGGCCTCACGGTTTGTAATAAATTGCGAGACCAAGGCAACGCGACACCTATTTTGATGCTGACCGCGCTAGATAGCCGCGATGATATGTTGAAAGGGTTTGAGCATGGTGCCGATGACTATCTAACCAAGCCTTTTGATTTGGATATTTTAGAAGCAAGAATGAACGCACTAGTTCGTCGTTACCGCGGAAAAGTAGCCTCTTCAAAACTTCAGTTCGGTGAACTCACCATCGACCAAAAAACCCGTAAAGCTTACCGCCAAGATAAGCTTCTTGCGCTAAACCCAACCACTTACACCATACTTGAGATGCTCTGCCAAAACGCACCAGAAGTGGTGACTCGTGAAGATATCTCCTACAAATTATGGGAAGAAGATGAACCCAATAATGATGTGCTGCGCAGTCACATCTATCAATTACGAAATCAACTCGACAAGCCTTTTGACAGTCAAATGTTGATTACGGTTCCTAAAATAGGATTCCGCTTGGAGTCATCGAATTGATTTCCAACTTTCTGACAAGCACTAAAACCCTCACCGGCCGCTTAGCTGTTTTCTTTGGGCTAATGGCCGTGATTGTGTCTGCGTTCGTCTATGTCGTTTTTATTGTCGCGCTCTATATGTCTGAAGACCGGGTCGGTGAAAGACGCATCTTGATTGACCGCAATTACGCCGTCGAGCTATTTCAAGCCGGAGAAAGTGGTGAGTTAAGAATTGATGATCTGACAGTCGCCTATAACGACCCGTCATTCGTACCTCTCGAATATTATAAGCTCATTGCAAATAAAGAGAGCTTTCTCGGAGAGATCGGCGAAGAGCCAGAGTCAAGAATGGTCTATGTTGGCGAGTATTCTGACAAAGGAAAAACCCACCCAATAATCCTACTTTCCGAAATAGACCGTGTTGAATTTGCTATTTCTGAACTTGTGTACGCGACCGCCTTTGTGCTCACGTTACTTTCTATCTTAATTTTTAGTTTTGGTGCTCTGCTCTATCGACTCTCAAAACGACTGATTGAACCATTCAACTCTCTGTCTGAGCAACTTGAGTCGAATAAACTCAATCTCAACGAAGAGTTCGGTGTGAGCGATGATGCGGCAGTTGAATTTCGTCAGCTAACCGATCAACTGAATCAGTATCGTCGAGAAATCAATTCCTTGGTCAAGCGTGAACAAGCCTTTGCTCGATACTCAAGCCATGAGTTAAGAACACCACTAACCGTTGCTCGTGGTGCGAATAAATTGCTATTAAGAAGCGAAACCACCGAGTTTCAATCTCGGCAGGTTGAACGCATTGATGAAGCCATTGTTCAGATGTCTGAGATGGTCGATGCTTTGCTTGGCCTAGTTCGTTACGAAAGAAACAGTGACGATGCACCGCTGCGCTTGTTCAGTCAGCAAGAGTTGGAAGCTATCGTTTCCAAGAATTCATTACAAGCAGATGAGAAGCAAGTCGAGATATCCCTTCACATTCAATCTGAGCCTATAATTCAAGCCACAAGCGCGATAATGAACATGTTGGTCGGAAACTTGTTGAGAAATGCGATTGCTGCGACCAATAGTGGCACCGTAACTATCACTCTTTCCCAAGACACTCTTGTGATTGAAGACCAAGGTGAAGGCCTTCAGGAACAGTACAATCCGAATGGTCATGGATTAGGTTTATTGATTGTCGACGACTTGTGCCAACGCTTCCATTGGGACTTTGAGTTGGTCAATCGCGACTCCGGAGGGTGCACTGCAAGAATCGCCTTTCAGACAGGTTCCTCCTTATCCACATTAAAGCAAGCAAACTCGTAATACGAGGCTCAATACCCGATGAAAACTTGATTTAGTTGGTTTACAGCGCTCGCTAGCTACTAGATACTCAGTAGTCCTTTTTGATTTAAAAATGCTGGCTCTTGAGTCAGCATTTTGTCTAAGTGCGATGAAACTAAATAATAGCCCTGTAACTCAGCATCAATACAACGATCACACCTTTTTCTTAAAGCGAGACGATAAGCTTCACTCCCACTTTTGCGGCAACAAAGCCAGAAAGTTCATGAAGCTACTGGAAGACGATCACCCAGACACCACCACTCTAATAAGCTATGGATCCGCTCAAGCTAACTCCTTGTTCTCGCTAGCCGCACTTGCAAAAATCAAAGGCTGGACGCTTGAGTTTTACGTCGACCACCTTCCTCAATGGCTACAAGAACGCCCACTCGGCAACTACCGTGGCGCTATCGATCTTGGGGCTAAGGTTATTTCAGTCAAAGAAACAGGCTCTGAGCTTCATCCACAAGCGTATATTGAACAAATAAGGCAACCAGGTTCCGATTGTATTGTGTTACCTGAAGGTGGACGTTCTCAGCTTTCTGAATATGGCGTGAAGCAACTGGCGATGGAAATACTCAGCTGGACGCGCTTCGAAAACAAACACGATTTTGTGGTGGCACTACCCGCTGGTACAGGCAGTACGGCTCTGTATCTTCATAAGCATTTAAAACTGCACAACATCCCGGTTTTAACCTGTGCTTGTGTTGGTGGCAGTGACTACTTAACGCAGCAGTTCAATGAGCTTGGCGAGACCGATCACCCGCAGATCTTACCGCTCAAAACCAAACACCACTTTGGTAAGTTGTATCAGCAGGATTATCAAACTTGGTTAGATCTACAAGAGCAAACCGACATTGAATTTGACCTGCTCTATGACCCTTTGATGTGGCAATGCTTGGAACGTTGGCAAGAAGACAACCCGACCAAAACCATCATCTACATCCATCAAGGCGGCATCTTAGGCAATGAATCGATGTTGCCGCGCTATCAGCGGAAGTATCCGGAGATGAGCATTAGCAAAACCAACGCATCTTGGTAATTTTTTCCCTTTATTCTCCAGTTTAGCTATTCAAGTTATAAACTGAAATCTGGCGAGAATCATCGCGTTATCTATACTTTCGATTGGAACGTCAATTGTCATCGAAAGGAATAACGCATGCGAAAACTCACAACGCTCGGCCTGTTTTCAGTTTTACTGCCCTTCTCTGCGATTTCAGGAGAAAACATCACTTACCAAGTCGATGGTATGGATTACGAAGGTTATTGGAGTGAGGCCAGTGACCAAGCGCCTTTGGTGCTGCTAATTCACGATTGGGATGGCTTAACTGATTACGAAAAGAAACGTTCTGAGATGCTCAACGAACTCGGTTACAACGTGTTCGCCATCGACCTATTTGGTAAAGGCATTCGCCCTACCGAAGTGAAAGGCAAAAAACAACACACAGGCGAGTTGTATAAAGACAGAGAAAAAATGCGTGCACTACTTAATGCGGGAGCGATGGAAGCGAAAAGGCTTGGTGGTAACTTAGATAACAACGTGATAATGGGTTACTGTTTTGGTGGCGCAGCCGTTTTAGAAGCCGCTCGTGCTGGCATCCCATCGAAAGCTTATGTCACCTTCCATGGCGGTTTATCGACACCTAAAGGACAAGACTACTCTGAGACAAAAGCTCCAGTTGTCGTGTTCCATGGTACAGCAGACGCCATGATCTCAATGCACGACTTTGGAAGCCTCGCAGCTCAACTTGAATCAAGCAAGGTTCCGCATGAAATGATCACCTACAGTGGTGCGCCACATGCCTTTACCGTATTCGGCTCAAACAACTATCAACAAGAAGCTGACCAGAAATCGTGGGATAGATTTACCCATGTACTAGAAACCACCACCAGATAATCTTCTCCTTGAGAACCCATTGATCCGCACCAGCAGTTTTGGACACTGAGTTAAGTGAGTACAATCACTAATGA